>SVKY01000015.1 GCA_015068235.1 Oscillospiraceae bacterium | reverse complement strand
TAGATCGTATAGCCGCCCTGCTGACAGGTTGCCTCTACAATTTCTTTCACTTCATAGCTGTGACCCAAGGCAGCAACCTGATCGCCGTCATAGCGGTCTTGACACATGGTGCATTCATAAGTCTTATAGCCATCGGTCGTGCATGTCGCCTCGACCGTTGCGATGACAACATAATTATGCTCCGTCACTTCTGTCAAATCGTCCTGCTTCGTCTCTTGGCAGGTCGAGCATTCGTAGATCGTATAGCCGCCCTGCTGACAGGTTGCCTCTACAATTTCTTTCACTTCATAGCTGTGACCCAAGGCAGCAACCTGATCGCCGTCATAGCGGTCTTGACACATGGTGCATTCATAAGTCTTATAGCCATCGGTCGTGCATGTCGCCTCGACCGTTGCGATGACAACATAATTATGCTCCGTCACTTCTGTCAAATCGTCCTGCTTCGTCTCTTGGCAGGTCGAGCATTCGTAGATCGTATAGCCGCCCTGCTGACAGGTTGCCTCTACAATTTCTTTCACTTCATAGCTGTGACCCAAGGCAGCAACCTGATCGCCGTCATAGCGGTCTTGACACATAGTGCATTCATAAGTCTTGTAGCCATCGGTCGTGCATGTCGCCTCGACCGTTGCGATGACAACATAATTATGCTCCGTCACTTCTGTCAAATCGTCCTGCTTCGTCTCTTGGCAGGTCGAGCATTCATAGATCGTATAGCCGCCCTGCTGACAGGTTGCCTCTACAATTTCTTTCACTTCATAGCTGTGACCCAAGGCAGCAACCTGATCGCCGTCATAGCGGTCTTGACACATGGTGCATTCATAAGTCTTATAGCCATCGGTCGTGCATGTCGCCTCGACCGTTGCGATGACAACATAATTATGCTCCGTCACTTCTGTCAAATCGTCCTGCTTCGTCTCTTGGCAGGTCGAGCATTCGTAGATCGTATAACCGCCCTGCTGACAGGTTGCCTCTACAATTTCTTTCACCTCGAAGCTGTGACCCAAAGCAGCAATATCCGTTTGATAGCTGTCAGCACAAGCTGTACAGGTATAGATCTCATAGCCTGCCACAGTGCAAGTGGCAAGCAGTTCCTCACTGAGCTGATAATCATGTCCCGTTGCCTCTTGGAAGTCATCGTTTTTCTCGCCAAGACAAATGCTGCACTCATAGAGCGTGTATCCTACGTTCAAACAAGTAGGCTCTACCGTTAAAATCGGTACATAGCTATGCTGGCAGCCCAAAGCCGTAAAAGGAATATTAAATAGTTCCGCATAAAACTGTGCCGTAGAATTTGCGTATCCACAAATCTCCGTCAAGACTGAAGGGTCACCCAAAGTTTTCTCTGTCCTATAGATGTCGCAATTCGGGTTGTAGACCGTTACCGAAGTCATTGAGGTGCAGTCACAAAATGCATTATAGCCAATTTTTTCAACACTGTACGGCAAAACAATGCTTGTCAATGCGCTGCAATTTATAAAAGCGGCATTTTCGATCGTATGCAGGTTTCCGGTGGTAAGATTCGGGTCGTCGGAGCCGCTGCCGCCTTCGGTAATTTTCTGTCCTGCAAAATAAACAGCCTCCAACGCAACACAGTTTGCAAATGCAGCGCTTTCGATCATCGAAAGAGATTCCGGCAAGGAGACCTCCGTCAGATACTTACAGCAGTAAAAAGCGCTTGCACGGATCGTTTCTACCCCTTCGGGAACTTCGAATGCACCGGATAATCCCCCGGGTACCTGCAACAAGGTTTTCTTCCCGATGTCATACAAAGCACCGTTTTCATCGCTTGAAAACGCTGTGTTTTCCGCATCGACCCAAATTCCAGTAAGCATCTCACAGTTTCCGAACGCACCTATATCGACGCTTGTTACGCTTGCAGGCAGCGTAACGCTCGTTAAGGTAGAACAGTTTGCAAAAGACGAGCCACCGATCACCTTCACGCCGGTTCCCAAGCCCAAAGCCATCAGATTTGTGCAATCGCTAAAAGCGCGTTCACCGATCTCCTTGACGCTGTTCGGAATGGTCAAAACATTCAGCGCAGAACAGCCCATGAACGCTCTTGCATCGATGATCTCCACACCCTCTTCAAAGGTGATGCCTGTGATCGAGGAGCACAGGTGGAACGCCGATTCACCGATATATCGCACACTTGAAGGTATCGTTAGGGTATTTAGATTCTTGCATTGCATGAAAGCCCGTCCTGCGATCAGAGTCGTTCCGTCCTTTACAACATAATCGCCCGCAACCACACTTGCATCCGCTTTGATCAGATAGTTTCCGATAAACAGTGCACCTGCAGACCAGTTTGCGCTGTTGTTATAAAATGCGGTATCCTTGAAAACATCGTAGCCGATCTTTGAAACATTCTCACCCATGGAAACGCTTTCGAGCACAGTACACGAGGAGAAAGCATTGTCTTCAATGTATGTCACAGAATCCGGGATCGTGATCGTTTGCAAAGCAGTGCAGGCAGAGAACGCAAACATCGGGATCCTGCTCAAACCACCAAACTGAAGCTGCGCAAGGCTTGAGCAGCTTGCAAAGGCATAGCTTCCCAGCTCATTTAACGTGCTCGGCAGCGCAATTTCCGTCAACGAGATGCAGCCTGCAAAGGCATAGCCTCCGATGCTCGTCACGCCTTCAGGGACCGTGACAGTTTTCAGTGATACGCAATCTTGAAGCGCATAGTCCGCAATTTTTGTAACGGTGCTTGGGATCTCGAACGTTATATTGCCTGCAGTCGGATAGAGCAAAAGCTCCGTTTGCTCCTTGTTATATACTGCGCCGTTTTCGTCGCTGCATAAGTACGGATTGTCCACACTGATCCACATTCCGATCAAAGATGAGCAACCATGAAATATATCAGAGCCAAAGTATTTCAGGTCCTTCATCGCCATGACCATCGTAACATCCGCGCAGGCGTAAAATGCCCGATCTGCGATTAAGGTTGTTCCCTCGCCGATCGTGATTTCGCCGGTCGCAGTCGGTTTGACATGCAGGATGTACGAATCCAAGTACAAAATTTCATCGACCCAGTTCGCCTCATCATTATAAAAACCCGTATACTCAAAGGCTCCTGTTCCAATTTTCCTGACGTCCGTTCCGATCGTAATATCGGTTAGCTTGCTGCAATTAAAAAACGCATACGCACCGATGCTTTGCACAGTTGAATCGATCTGAACACTCTCTAACACGTTAAAATCCTCGAAGGCGTTGTCTGCAACCGACGTAACACCTTGTATGATCAGTGTTTTCACCTGATCCTTATACCCAAACCACGGTGCGCCCTCAACCATTGCGCCCGTACCCCAAATTGTCAGGCTCATGTCGTCCAAATTGTAGGACCATTGCGTGTCTTCATTTGCCTGCGCTTGTGTGTCCTTCGCACGAACAGAAAACGGAAGCGCAAGTAACATGGCAATTATCAAAACATAAGAAATCGCTCGTTTCATCACTTTTTTCATAGCAAATTCCCTTTCTATTGCGTTTTTTCAATTATATCTCATTTTTCTTCGCTTGTACAGCAGAAAATGAATTGACAGCTATTAAGATATGTAATATAATACTTAAAAATGATTTTTTGAGAGGAGTGCAATATCTCTTGGCAAAAATTTTGATCGTAGAAGATGATGTCATGATCAACGAGCTGATCATGCGCAATTTGCAAGCCGTGGGGCATCAATGCGCGCAAACCTTTGATGGACAAACTGCGGTCGATATCACAGCAAGCGATTCCTTCGATCTCGTGATCTTGGATATCATGCTTCCGGTTCTGTCAGGCTTTGAGGTCATCAAGCATATTTCAGATACGCCTGTTATTTTCTTAACTGCCAAGGGGAATGTCGTTGACAAGGTCAACGGCTTGAAGCTCGGCGCTGAGGATTACATCGTCAAGCCCTTTGAAATGCTCGAGCTTTTGGCTCGGGTGGATGTTGTACTTCGCCGCACGAAGAAAGCGAAAAAGGACACCTTTGAGCTCAAGGGCGTGGTCGTGGATTTTGAGACACGCACCGTGACCAAGGACAGTGCGCCCGTTGAGCTTGCACCGCAGGAATTTCAGCTTTTAGAGGTGCTGATCCGCAATCGCAACATTGCCCTTTCCCGTGACAAGCTGCTTGATCTTGCATGGGGCATGGACTATTTCGGAGATGTGCGCACCGTTGATGTACATATTCAAAAACTGCGCAAAAAGTTGGATTGGACGGAATATATCAAAACCGTCTTTAAGCTCGGTTATCGTTTAGAGCTGCCGTAAATATATAGTGCGAATCGGTCTGCAGAACCCCGGTGTCTGCAGACCGTTTTTTATTGCATATCCCAAATTTCGATTCGGAAATCTTGATATTCCGATGCCTGCCAACCGTCAGCATCTTGTGCGCGGTAGAATGTCAAATTCTCGATGAGCGCATACTCCCCTGTTTCTTCGTTCATGCAGTAAAACACCATTGCCGCAAGCTGTGGTGCATCACCGAAGAAATAAAGCTCCTTCAGCTCCTTGCAGCCATCGAATGCCAAATGTCCGATCTCATGTACGCTTGCAGGAATCGTAACTTTTCGCAAAGTGCTGCATTGCGCAAAGGTATGACGCTGAAGCTCCTGCACTCCCTGCGGAAGGGTGATCTGCTCCAAAGCGCTGCAGTCGTAAAATGCTGCCTCGCCGATGATTTTAGCCTCATTCAGATCAATGCTCTTCAGGCGTTTGCATCCTGAAAATGCGCTGTCAGCAATCGTTTTTACCGTGTTCGGAAGCACAAATTCCCCTGCAAAAGCCTTCGGACATTGCAAAAGCGTTTGCATCTCAGCATCGTAAAGCACGCCCAATCTGTCTGCCTTGAAATTCTCATTTCCGTCAGCCACCGCAAATAAACTAAGTGCATCACAAGCAGAAAATGCTTCCGCCTCAATATGCTGAAGATTCTCTCCCACGGTAAGCGTATGCAGCGCATCGCAGCGGTAAAACGCCTGACGTTCAATCGTCTCCACGCTGTTTGAGAGCGTAACCTGTTCTATTTTCTTAGCGCCCTCAAACGCAAATTTTTGAATCGTCTTGATGCCGTCAGCGACATGATATTCTCCTTCAATTCCGCTCGGACAGCAAATCAGCTCCTCACCCGAACGATCGGTCAAGGCTCCGCTTTCGTCGTTTCTGTAATGCAGATTTTTTTCAGAAACCACAAAGCATGTCAACGCATCACAATCACTGAACACTGCCTGTTCCAAATTGGTCAGGCTGCTCGGGATATCTACCCTTTGCAGGCTGTCACAATCGTTGAATGCTCGCAATCCCAGCGTTTCGATCCCCTCAGGAAGCCGCAAGTCACGCAGCGCTCGGCAGGCATAAAAAGCATACTCACCGATCTGCAAAAGCTCACTCGGAAGTAGAACCTCTTTCATAACCAAACAGTTATAAAACGCATATGCACCGATGCTGTTTACGCTGCTTGGCAGACGAACCTCACGCAATTCGTTGCAATCGTAAAATGCGTAGTCACCGATTGAGCTTACACCCTCTGCGATATCTACAGAACGAATCATTGCCCTAAAATGATACCACGGCGCAAACTGCACCCATTCGCTGTAGCTGAGCATCTGCCCTTGACCAAAAATTTTCAGTGTACCCGATGCGTGGTCAAATTCCCACTGCACCTGTTCACCGCAGCTGCCTTTGGATACTGCGCCATAGGCATTGACGAAATAGTTTTCATTCGTCTGTGTCAAAATTGCGCAACCTGAGGTAAGGTATTTCATTTCCACTTGCTGTACAGCCGCTTCCTTCTTGAGCTCGTAGCAGCTTTGCTGAATCGTATCAGCGTTCTCCACTTCAAAAATATCGAAGCACGCCAAATAATTTCCGTCTGCATTTCGGTAAAACGCCGTCAAAACACAGCACTGCATCCACATCGCATTTTCCGCAGATGAACGGAATTCCCCGCCCGTATATTCAATCTCCGTGCAGCTTTCGTCCATGTTCCAGCGTCTTAGCACGCTGCCCTCGGCAGGCAATTCGTATTCAACACCAAAATACTGCGCCAAAATATTCTGAACCTGCGCAGATGGTGCAGATGTCACATCATTTTCCGCACAGTATTTCCCGATTGCAAAGGAAAGCAGTCCCTCTTCCTCATCCAAATACAGCGTATCCACGTTCTGCATGGAAAACACGCTCAAAAGCTCGTTGATCCGCGTGCGTTCCTCGTCAGACATGGTATAGATCAAATTCTCCATCTGATCCAAAACATCCTCAAGAACCTCCTCCTGCACCTCTCTCTTCGCAAAAAGTGCAGGATCGATCATCAAATCCCTTCGGTCATAGCTCGTCAGCTCCGAGCGAAGCGATCGACGCATCGCATGAATGCCGGTCACAAGGATCGCCGTACTCAAGACGATCAACAGAACCGACTCTAACAGCCGTACGATCCTTTTCATCAGACATTCCTCCTTACTTCATATTGGGAAATTGTACAATAACTTCCGTTCCCTTGCCGATCTCCGAGTCAAATCTCAATGCCGCTTGATGCACACGCACAATCTCGCTGCAAAGATACAGTCCCAAGCCTACGCCGCCTTGCGCTCTCGTTCTTCCCTTATCAACACGGTAGAAGGGCTCTGTAATATGTGCGATCTGATCTTGATTCATGCCCTTGCCGTTGTCCCTGACTCGCAAGGTCGGCTTTCCATCCTCCATCAAGAACGAGATCTGAATTTTGCCACCGTTCTCGCAGGCTCTGATAGCATTTTCCGAGAAATTAATGATCAACGATTCGATCAATGCCCAACTTCCGTTGACGCTCGCCTCTGTCGGCAGAACCGTCAGAGTAATCTCCTTCGCTCTCAGCTTTTCACTGAGCGTTTGAGCTGCGGCATCCAAAAGCGTTTGGCAATCCATCGTTTTCATCTCTATGTCATTGTTGCGAAGCACCGTGAGATTGAATAGTTCGGTTGACATAATATTCAATCTCTTGCTCTCTCGCATGATATAATCCAAGTAGCGCAGGCGATCTTCCTCGCTGATCGCCACACGCATCATAAACTCGCTGTAGCCATAAATATTGGTCAGCGGTGTACGCAGCTCGTGCGTGAAGTTATCCATGAACATCTGCTTTTTGCGGCTCTCGTCCTCAAGCTCAAGCACGTGCTCCCCGATCTGCGCGGTCATGTGATTGAAATTCTTCGTAAGCGTTGCAATTTCGTCCGTTCCCTTAACAGGAACCTCCACATCATATGCCCCCTCTGCGACCTGATCGGCAGCCTTGGCAAGCCTTGTGATCGGTCGAGCCAAATGCCGGATCAGAAAATACAGAAGCAAGCCCAAAATCGCTGAAACAATCAAGCTTGCCCACATTACAAAATCGAGCAGCTCATCCCAGGTTTTTTCCATTTGGGTAATATCCCGAATGTAAACGAGGTGATATGTTTCGTGGTTCAAGACCGCATCTGCTGCGCAAGCATAGGCGTTGTCCTCATAGCTCATCGTAAAAACCGTACGATCCTTTACTTCTGCCATCTGCAAGGGCAGCTCATCCGCATGGTAGATCGCATCATCACCCTCGTAAAGGCGCAGATACACGCCGCCGTCTTTATAATAAGCGCCGTAAGCGTTCATCAGCTGGCGGACACTGTCCGTTGTCAGCATTTGATTATCGTTTAGCACAGAAAAATCTCTCGACAACGCAACGCTGAGCGCATAGAGCTCCGAGGTCGTTCGATTTTTCTCGCTGTCTAAATTATTTTGGTAGGTAATGGAATAGAGAATATAAATGCAAGTGTTCAGCAGCACCAAAAACAAAATCAGCACCGGAATAAATATTTTTTGCCAAAATCGCATCAAATTCCCTCCTTCAATCTTATCATAGAGTCAAGTTGTTATGGAATTATTATGAAGTCTATTAAAATTTGATACCAATCTTATTTGAAGTATAGCATATCCGATCGTGAAAATCAATTTGAATCATAGGCAAAGCCTTTTTTTGCGCTGCACATAAAGCGAAACGGGCGCTTGACAGCTATTTTTGTATGTGATATAATTGATACAGAATACCTTATATTTAATATGGTATAAAATAAGATTTTTACAGAGGAAACCATGAAAAATAAGGAGCTTACCCTTGAGGAAATAAAAGCGGTTGAATTTGAGCTTTTGAAAAAGTTTCATAATACCTGCCAAAGCAACGGATTTCATTATTCGTTGATGGGAGGTACGCTTCTTGGCGCCGTGCGACACAAGGGCTTTATTCCTTGGGACGATGATATCGACGTTATCATGCCAAGGCCCGACTATGAACGCTTTGTGGAATATTGCAAAGCAAATCAGACACCGTTCCATCTTATATCAGTGCAAACCGATGAGGGGTATGCTTACTTATTTGGCAAGGTAACCGATCCTGACACCAAGCTTATTGAAACCGTGGGAAACAGGAACAAGGTCGAGCTTGGTGTCTATATCGATATCTTCATCTATGACGGTATGGGAAATACCGAAAAAGAGGCGAAGAAGAATTTTAATAAGAGCCGATTTTTGCGTGAGCTTTTGGTTGCCGCTAACTGGAAAAGGTTCTTCAGAAGCAAGACCAAAGCGTGGTATTATGAGCCGATTAGATTTGCGTTTTTTGTGATGAGTAGATTTGTAAGTCATAAAAAATTGATCAAAGCGATCGAGAAAAAGTATCGCGATTTTGATTTTTACTCAAACGAATATGTCGGCAATCTATGCAGCGATAAAAGAGATCTTTCCATTATTAAGAGATCTGAAATTGATACATATATAACCCTCCCGTTTGAAGGCGAGGAGTTTTCGGTATTCAGCGGTTACAAGACATATCTTACAAATATGTTTGGAGATTATATGCAGCTTCCTCCCGAGGATAAGAGGGTCACACATCATATGTTTTCGGCTTATCGCAGGGAGAAAGCAAACAAGTAACAATTAAGGAATAAGAAATATGCAGGCGGTAATTTTAGCAGCAGGAATGGGTAAGCGTCTAAAGGAGCTTACACAAAACAGCACGAAGTGCATGGTTCAGGTCAATGGTCAGACACTGATCGAGCGTATGCTTTCGCAGATTGATGCGAGGGATTTTTCAAGAATTGTTATCGTTGTCGGTTATGAAGGACAAAAGCTGATCGACTATATCTCGACGCTTGATGTGAAAAAGCCAATCGTATACGTTGAAAATCCGATCTACGACAAGACCAACAATATTTATTCGCTTTCTCTTGCAAAGGAGTATCTTTGTCAGGAGGATACGATGCTTTTCGAATCGGATCTTATTTTTGAGGATTCGATCATCGATCTGCTTCTTGATGATCCGCGCGACACCTTGGCTCTTGTGGACAAGTATGAAAGCTGGATGGATGGAACGTGCGTAAAAATAGCGGACGATGATTCGATCGAAGCTTTTATTCCGGGGAAAAAATTCAAATTCAATGAGATAAAGAGCTACTATAAGACAGTAAATATCTATAAATTCAGCAAGCATTTTTCTCAAACGCACTATGTTCCATTCCTGGATGCGTATACAAAGGCGCTTGGGGATAACGAGTATTATGAGCAGGTCCTCAGAGTGATCACCATGCTTGATGATCCCGAGATTAAAGCTAAGCGGTTGACCGGTCAGATATGGTATGAGATCGATGATCTTCAGGATCTGGACATCGCCACTTCGATGTTTGCCCCCGACCCCGATGAAAGAGTCGGATTGCTCCAGGCAAGATACGGCGGATATTGGAGATATCAGCGACTTTTGGATTTCTGCTATCTTGTAAATCCCTATTTCCCGCCGCAGAAGCTGATAGACGAAATCAAGGCAAGCTTTGAGACCTTGCTGACGCAGTATCCTTCCGGAATGCGAGTGAATTCGTTGCTTGCGGCAAAGAATTTCGGCGTTCATATCGAGAACATTCTTGTTGGAAACGGCGCAGCAGAGCTCATCAAGGCGCTTATGGAGCATCTTGGCGGAAAAAGCGGCTTTATTCGCCCGACGTTTGAGGAGTATCCAAACAGATATTCCACTGAAAAATCGGTGTATTTCAAGCCGGAGAATGACACCTTTTCTTATGATGAAAATGATTTGATCGCATTCTTCGATGATAAGAGCATCGATAATCTTGTGGTTGTAAATCCCGACAATCCCACGGGTAATTATATTTCCAAGTCAGGCTTGCTTCGCCTTGTTGCTTGGGCAGCTGAGAAGAAAATTCGTTTGGTGATCGATGAATCATTTGTTGATTTTGCAGATGAGGAAGACAGCACTCTGATCGATCAATCTATTCTCGATGACAATCCCCATTTGTTCGTCATGAAGAGCATTTCAAAGTCTTACGGTGTGCCCGGTCTTAGACTTGGTGTTTTGGCATCCGGCGATCAAGCGGAAATCGCTTTCTTGAAGAAGAATGTGGCGATTTGGAATATCAATTCTTTTGCGGAATTTTATATGCAGATAGAGGAAAAGTATCGGAAGGATTATGTGCAGGCTTTGGTAAAAATCCGCGCAGAAAGAGCAAGATATCTGTCCGAGCTTTCTGCAATCGAAGGAATCAGAGTCCTTCCTTCTCAGGCGAATTACGTTATGGTCGAGATCACCTGCGACCATACTTCAAAAGAGATCACCAAGAGACTTTTGATCGAATATAACATTTTGATCAAGGATCTTTCCCCCAAGATGGGCGGAAAGCAGTATTTGAGATTGGCAGTCAGAGATACAGAAGACAACAATTGTTTGCTTCGTGCTTTGAAAGAGGTTCTTGCCTGACAGAGAGGATTTTTATGAATATCACGATAGTCGGCGGTGGCAACGTAGGAACACAAATCGCAACGCATTGTGCAGAAAAAAAGCATGATGTCACTGTATATACATCAAAGCCACAGCGTTTTTCCAAGCATTTAGTCGTAGTGAACGAGCACGGTGAGACGATACATGAGGGTGCGATCAAGCTAAGCACCTCGGATGACCGTCAGGCATTTGAAAATGCAGATCTTATATTCATAACCATGCCTGCATATTGCATGGACGATATTGCGAAAAAAATTCTGCCTTATGTCCATGATGGTATGAAAATCGGAATCGTTCCCGGAACGGGTGGCGGAGAATGCGCTTTTGCCGATTGTATTTTCGCAGGCGCTGTCCTGTTCGGCTTGCAAAGAGTGCCGAGTGTTGCCCGTCTTGCGGAATACGGCAGAGTTGTTCGTGCCACGGGATACAGGAAGACCTTGCATGTTGCCTCGCTTCCCAATTCGGCTAAGGAAGAGATCAGAGACATAATTGCATCTATTTTTGATATGGAATGCGAAGCGTTGCCGCATTATTTGAATCTCACGCTGACACCGTCAAATCCGATCCTGCACACGACCCGATTGCGAACAATCTTTGAGAATTATCGATCGGGCGTGCATTATGAAAGCTTACCGCTTTTCTATGAGGAGTGGAGCGACCGGACCTCTTACCTGCTGTTTGCTTGCGATGCTGAAGTTCAGGCGCTTTGTGCGGCGATGACGGAATTTGATCTTTCGTGTGTAAAATCCCTGAAGCAGCATTATGAGAGCGATACACCCGAGGCATTGACCCGAAAAATTCGCAGCATTGCAGGCTTTAAGGGCTTGACCACGCCTTCGGTGAAGGAAGACGAGGGTTATATTCCGGATTTGAATTCCAGATATTTTACCGCAGATTTTTCTTACGGCTTGACGATCATCAAGCAAATTGCCGATCTTTACGGCGTGCCGGTGCCGAATGTTTCCGAGACGCTTGCATGGTATCATGCAATATCGCTCCATAATACGGAATATTCTTTCTCGAAATACGGAATCAACAGTCGTGAGGATTTTGTCCGATTTTATCAAAAATGAATCGTGAAGAAGTAAAAATCGACATTCTTCTATCGAAGAATGTCGATTTTTGGAGCTACTGGCCGGACTCGAACCGGCGACCTGCTGATTACGAATCAGCTGCTCTACCTGCTGAGCCACAGTAGCATTGCGCAATTCGCAGGAATTATTCTACTGCATATTCCCTAAATTGTCAAGTGTTTTTTTCACCAACAGCAAAACTTTGCTGCCTCAAAGGTGCCACACACCGAAATATTAAACATGATCGCCTGCTAAATGATATTTCTTAACGTCTGCAGTGCTTTCTTTTCTATTCTGGAGATCTGCACTTGAGAAACGCCTAAAATTTTGGCAGTCTTGTCCTGCGTCAAGGCGTGAAAATATCGCAAGCGAATGACCGTTTGTTCCCGCTCGGACAGATGCGAAATTGCCTCCATGAGTGCAATTTTTTCCACAAGTTCTTCTTCCATTGCCCCTGCGCTGAGAACGTCCTCCAGCGCAAAGCCGTCCTCCCCACTCCGTTTTTGGATCGACTCGGCTGCACCTGTGGCTGCCTCTGCCGTGGCAACTTCTTCCGGCTCCAAGCCGCTCGCTTCGCTCAGCTCAGAAAGTGACGGTTCCCTGCCCAGCTGTGCTGACAGGCGCTGTCTGAGCGTTCGCAGCATCATAGCACGCTCTTTCAGACTTCTGCTGACCTTGACCGTTCCGTCATCACGCAAAAAACGTCGAATTTCGCCTGCAATTTTTGGAACTGCATAGGTTGAAAACTGTGTGCCGTATTCCAAATCAAAGCCCTCGATCGCCTTCAAAAAGCCGAGGCAGCCCAACTGATACAGATCATCCGGATCGACACCCCGTCCAAAATATCTTCGTGCGATCGACCATATCAGACCATTATTATTCAAAATCAGCTCTTGGCAAGCGTCCTTGTCCCCATTTTGTGCTGCCCGGAGCAAATCCTCCTGCTGCGCGATCACTTGCTGCCTCCACGGCGAACGATTTTCCGCTTCATATGTATCGTGGTTCCCTTGCCCGGTGTGGAGCTAATGCGAAATTCCGTCATAAAGCTCTCCATGATCGTAATGCCCATACCGCTGCGTTCCTCGCCGCCTGTGGTGAACATCGGTTTCCTTGCCTGCGCAAGATCCTTGATGCCGCAGCCACGATCTTTGATGGTGATATCCAAAACATGATCTTCCAAGATCCTTGCTTTCAAGCGGATCGGTCCGATCTCATGCGGATAAGCATGCACGATGCAGTTCGTCACAGCCTCAGACACCGCCGTTTTGATATCCCCCAATTCGTCAAGTGTCGGGTCCAGCTGCGCCGCAAAGCAGGCGATTGCCCCTCGTGCAAACGCCTCGTTGCAAGATTTGCTTGGAAATTCAATGCTGATGTAGTTTTCACCCTTCATTGTCTGCACTCCTCCTTCATGTCCGTAATTTTCTCAATCCCTGCCGCTTTTAAGACCTTGTAAGCCTGCGCTGGGATATTTTGCAGAATCAGCTTCCCATCCAGAGTTTTCATATGTCTTAGCGTATGCAAAACCACCGCAATTCCGCTCGAATCCATAAATCGCACCTCAGAAAAATCCAAAATACATCGCAATGGCATATAAATATCGATCTTTTCGGAGATCCCCTGCATCATCTCCCTTGCGCAGTGATGATCGATCTCCCCTGTCAGCACGAGCGTCAATTGCCGCTCCTGTACATAGCTTGTCAGCTTCATAGCTACCTCCTAATACGAAATGATTTGTCAAATTCCGATTGATCGAACAGAACGTATCAACCACTGTAGGGGAGGGTCATGACCCTCGCGTGTGCAGGAACTATCGTAATTGTTGATAATTATCGTAAAACATACCATTTTCACATTGGTTTGCTGCAAAATTTTACCGTTTTCTGTGCGGGAGGGTCATGACCCTCCCCTACAATGTAAAACGATAATCTCACTGATCAATCGGAAATTTTTGATCACTTTTTTCGCATCGTATAAAATAATGACCCACATGGAATGCTCCATGTGGGTTCAGTATATCTCTGTTTTTGCGCACGGATCGTCGAAATTCGTTGCGCATTCGATTTTTCTTAACTTGATAATTCGGAAAACCACTCATTTTCCGGCTGACGGAGATTTTTCAGCCACGAGACACTGTACGTCGGCTCCAAGCCTTCGACCAGAATTTCCACGGAGGACACTCCATCCAGCGCACACATTGTTGCAATCACGCTTTGCACTGCAAGCATCTCCTGCTGTGCGTCCTTGCAGCCAAGCAAAAACTCACTCGTCAAATCCACAATGCAGATATTATCCTCCCGCAAAACCGAAAGACATTTTGTTCCCTCGGGAATGCAGGCTTTTGCCCCGTCCAATGGTGTAAAAGCAAGCAGAGTGTCGATCGCCGTCTCGTATTCGGTTTTCTCCGTCGGCTCCGTGAGCGCACAGGGAAGCCGAACCAAGGTCTGATCATCGCATGTAACATAGAGCGAAAAGTCAAAATATTCCGTCTCTGCCGGGGAGATCAGAGCTTCATCCCGCCTGATTCCGCTCGGAAGCTTCATATATTTCAGCTCCTCCAGCGGCGCACCTTCGATCCAAAAGTCGACCGTTGTCACCTCTGCCAGCTCCGTGAGCGAATTGACGATCGCATAAACCGCCATGCGTTCTTCGTGAAAGCTCAGCTTCATATTGCGCAAAAATTCACTTGACAGATTCACCGTGCAGATCTCATTTTCCACAGAAACACTCAGCAAACGGGTTCCGTACGGAATACATGTGCCATTCACATCCGCATCCAAAAGCTGCTGCAGCACATACTTCGGTCTGTCCGCCGCCTCAACTGCCTCCACGGTCTGCGTCTGTCTAAGCAAAAATCTTCCATCCTCGTCCGGCAAATACAGCACGATCGATTCCTTTTGCGGCAGCATACCGGTATCCTCTAACAGCAGCTCCTCTTTGGAAAGCTGAATCACTTCCTGTCCGGGTGCGGACAGTCTCAGCGTTTGCACATCGGAAAGCTGCAAAAGCGTTTGCAACAGGCAAGCCGCTGCGGTATTTGTCTGCAACGAAGAAACGCCCGTCCCCTGAAAGCTTACAGTTGCAACAGAATGCTCGCAGTGCGCTTCCTGAAGCTTCCATTGCGGTGGGATCGCTATGTTTGCCCCCTTCGGTGGCTGTTCCTCGCAATAACGGACAACAATCTCCTGCACCGTCAGCTCTGAGACATCCAAGTCAATCGTTTTCGTGGCAAAAACAGCATTCTGCGATGCTTTTTGTAACGGAAAATACAGAACAAAGGGATGCTCCATGACAGGCTCCTTCTCCCCTGCACAGGCGGTCAAAAGGAGGCAAAACAGCACGATCCAAGCAAATAATCGCTTCTTCATTCTGCCACCTCCTGTTCTTCAAACGGTGGGAAAGTAACCGTAAAAACACTGCCTCCGCCGTCCCGTTTTGCAGCATGGATCTCGCCGTAATTTCGCTTGACCATGTCATAAACGATGGACAAGCCCAAGCCTGCACCTCCTGCCGCTCTGGAGCGTGCCTTATCCACACGGTAAAAGCGGTCAAAAATATGTCCCAAAGCTTCCTCGGGGATTCCCACACCGCTGTCCTCCACCTTGAGAATGATCTGATCCTTTTCACGGGCAAGTGTGATGCCGACCCAGCCCTGATCAAGATTATACTTGATCGCATTTTCCGTCAGATTGAAAACGATCTGATACAGATCATCCTCCACCATACGCAGCTTTACCTCCTGCGCTGAATGCTCGATCGTGATGCTGCGCAATTGCGCAAGCGGTTTGAGCATACGCACGACCTTATTAACAACCGCCGCTCCCTCCAAAACCTCACGTTCCTCCTCCAGAGCGCTGTCAAGCTTTGTCAGCGTCAGCAGCTTCTGCGTCAGGCGCCCCAAGCGATCTGCTTCACGTCCGATATCTCCGATAAATTCACGCTGTGTCTGCACATCCATTTCATTTTGCAAAATGGAATCCGACAGGAGCTTAATCGATGCAAGCGGTGTTTTCAGCTCATGAGAAGCATCTGAGACAAACTGTCTGCGGCGCTGTTCCGAGGCATCCAGGCGTTCTGCCAAGTCGTTAAATTCACGGCTCAGGCGTGAGAGCTCATCTCTGCCCTTGATCTCAATTTGATTTGCATAATCACCGTCACGCATGGAGCGCACGGAATGCAAAATTCGCTGCATCTTTCGTGAAAACGCCATGGAGAAGAAGACAGACATCAAAACAATGGCAATTTCCAACGCAATGGAAATGCTCAAAACATTGCGTTCCAGCGCAGCAATCAGCGCACCTTGATCCCGATCGTATTCCATAAGATAGATCACGCCGTGAATCTCACCGCCACGCATCAAAGGAATCGCCACACGGCTTTCGATCGCTTCATCCTCGTACTGGCAGAAAAACACTTGATTCCCCTGCAGGGCATGCAGAATTTCGGGAAAGAAGATCATCTTTCCCGTCGCGTTGCCTGCCTCCAGAGAATCATACAGCGCAACGGCAGTACCGTCTGTTACCACGGTTCTTGTCGTATGCACATCCTCCAGAGAATTGACCGTCTGCGACACAGGAAGCTCCGAAAGCTCCTGCGTCTGCAAAAGCGCCGTTGCCATCAGCTGCGCCTTATCCTCCATGGAACGCTGCTGCGCAGAAAAAATCATATTGCGCAGCGTGTTTGAGGTGTAATAGTTCAGGAAAAGCAACACGCTTGCCGTCAGCAGAATATATGTAATTGCGCTTTTGAGCTGCGTGCTGCTCGGTCGCAGCGGCAGTCTTGCGTTACGCTTTGAAATAGTACCCAACTCCCCATTTTGTCATAAAATACTCCGGCTCCGCCGGAACCCTCTCCAGCTTCTCACGAATACGGCGAATATGCACATCCACGGTTCTTGCATCGCTTCGGTAAGCATCATAGCCCCAAATAGTGTCGAGCAAATTCTCCCTGGAATAGACCCGATTCGGATTTTTCATCAGAAGCTCCACCACGTCAAACTCCCGTGCCGTCAGATCCACAATCTCACCGTCCTTGTAAGCATTGCGCTCCTGCGTATCGATGGTGATGGTGCCAATGGTAAAACGGGATTTGCGGCTGTTGCTGTTCGCACTTCTGCGAAGCAGCGCCCTGATGCGAGCCTTCAGCTCTAAGATGTTAAACGGCTTTGTCAAATAATCGTCCGCTCCCTGTTCAAAGCCCAAAAGCTTGTCCATATCCTCTGTGCGTGCCGTCAGCATAATGATCGGCACATCAGAAAATTCACGGATCTGTCTGCAAGCCTCCAAGCCGTCGATCTGCGGCATCATAACATCCAAAACGATCAATGCGACCTCCGGATTTCGGGCAAGCTCGACCGCATCGATGCCGTTGCTGCCCGTCAGAACCTCATATCCGTCATTTTGCAGATTGAACTTGATCCCTTTGACCAACAATTCTTCATCGTCAACTACTAAAATCTTCATTTCATTCCTCCACCGTGATCAAATCAATGATATCCTCTATCGTTTTCTCTCCAATGCCCTCGACCATATCCAATTCCTTCGTGCTCTCAAACGGTCCGAAATACTCTCTGTACTCAACGATCCTCTGTGCAAGCGTCGGTCCGATCCTCGGCAATTTCATCAATTCCTCTACCGTTGCCGTGTTGATGTTGATCAGCGTCGGCTCTGCCTCAGCTTCCGTTGTCTGCCCTGATTCCTTCTCCGTCTGTATCACCTGCGATGTCGGTGCGGTCGTGTCTTCTTCACTCGTCGGCTGTGTCGGTGCTTGAAGCTGCGCCGTTTTTCTCTCCGTTATGATACGAAACTCCTCGCCACTGCCGTTTTTTCCGACCATCACACCCAAGCAAAAGCCCGCAAATAAAACTACCATTGCGATCAGCACCGTTGTCAGTTTGATCTGTTTCATCTTTTTCTCTCAGAACTCCGTTGACATAATTTTGTTTTCTGTTATAATAGAATCATAATCTATATTATAACACAAGATTACACGATGCAGCAATGGTTTGCTTATAATTTTAGGTGATATTTATGAAATTTAGAAAATTTTTTACATTCCTGACCGCTTTGCTGTTGGTATGCAGCCTCAGCTTTTCCGCTTTTGCGACCGAATCGGAGGAAACACTCCCTCCCGAAGGGAACATTTCTGAAGAAACGCCCACCGTCACGATCGAACAGGCACCCTTAACGCCTTATGCGTTCTCCGGCGATCTCGAAGTGCGTGCGAAGGCTGCGATGCTCATCGAGCTCAACAGCAACACCCTTGTTTATGAATACGAAAAGCATGCGCAGCTCTACCCTGCCAGCTTGACCAAGATCATGACCTGTATGCTCGCCATTGAATACGGTGATTTGGATGCTGTTTTGACCGTTTCGGAGACCGCATTGCAGAATCTGAGTGAATTTGGCAGCACTGCCGGCTTGCTTGAGGGCGAGGAGCTGACGTTAAACGAGCTTCTGTACTGCATCATGGTCTCCTCTGCCAACGAAGGCTGCAATGTCATTGCAGAGTACATTTCCGATGATATCAGCACGTTTGTCGATCTGATGAACCGAAAGGCGGCTCAGCTTGGCATGACCGACACCCATTTCGCAAACGCCCACGGTCTTCATGATGAAAACCACTACACCACCGCCTATGATCTGTCCTTGCTTGCTCGTTGGGCATGGCAGAACGATCAATTTAGGGAATATGCAACAGCAACAACGCATGTCGTACCTGCCACGAACAAGAGCGATGCCCGCACCCTCTATTCCACCAACTATCTGACAACGACCTATGTCGAGAGCAAATATTATTATTCGAAAGCAAGCGGCATTAAGACCGGCTTCACCACACCGGCAGGCGGCTGCCTGATCTCCACCGCCTCCTCTGGCAATCTGGAATTTATGTGCATCGTCATGGGCTGCTCTCCCCAAACCGCTGATAACGGTGAATACGGCGATGAACGCTTTGTGGAATCGAAAAAACTGTTTGAATACGGATTTGACAACACTTCCTTCACGCAGGTCATCTCCGACACCAAGATGGTCGATATGCCGCAGGTTCTCTACGCTGACGGCCGTGAAAACGTCGTTGTGCGTGCAAGTGAGGATCGAACGGTTCTGCTCCCCTCATCGTGCAGCTCCGATGACATCGAGCTGAGAGTTGAATACAGCTCTGCTCCTTTGGAAGCTCCCTTGGAGGAGGAACAAGCCGTTGGCGTTGTCACCGCCTATTATAACGGCAAAGCGGTTGCAAGCTGTCCGGCTGTCACCGTGACCGCCGTCGCCCGCTCCGCTTCAAAATACACCGCCGCAGAAGCCGAAGCCGCTGTCAGCAGCGCCACTTCCTGGGTGCTTCGCTATTGGTATTTAACACTTCCGCTTTTGTTGGTTGCATTTCTTTTGATCGTTTTGATCATCCTACGCTCCATTAACGTGCGCAAAGCAAAAAAACGTGCTGCTGCAAGACGCAGAAACGCTGAACGGAGGCGCTACAATGGATAAGCTCAAGCAACGCTGTCTTTCCTGCCACGCCTGCCCGTTGGCAAGCACAAGAACCAACGTCGTATTTGGTGTCGGTCCGGTGCCGTCAAGCATTGTTTTTGTCGGTGAAGGACCGGGGCAAAACGAGGATTTGCAGGGCGAGCCCTTTGTCGGTGCCGCAGGTCAGCTTTTGGACGATATGCTTTCCATCATCGACCTAAGCCGAAAGAATTGTTACATTGCAAATATCGTCAAATGCAGACCACCGCACAACCGTGATCCTCTGCCCGAGGAGCAGGATGCGTGTATCGGTTATCTGAATGAGCAGCTTGCAATTTTGCAGCCGAAGATCATCGTCTGCCTGGGTCGTATTGCTGCGCAGCGCCTGATCCATCCGGAATTTCGCATCACGAGAGAGCATGGAAGTTGGACAGAAAAAGACGGCATTTATTACACCGCCTTTTATCATCCCTCAGCGCTCCTCAGAGATGTGAGCAAGCGCCCCGATGCCTTTGCCGATCTTTTGATTTTGAGAAATAAAGCTTTGGAATTGAAGCTGATATGATCAAATTCCGATTTATCGCTGAGTTTCAAATTTTGAACTGTAGGGGAGGGTCATGACCATCCCCTACAGCGTGAAACGATAATCTCACCGGTAAATCGGAATTTTGCGACACAGAAACCTATAAAATCCCTCCACAAGCGTTTGCTTGCGGAGGGATTTTATAATTATCCGTGATAGTTGATCACTTTTTCAAATTTTTCGGCAATCAAGCTTGCGCCACCGATCAAACCGCCGTCAATTTCCGGCTGGCTCATCAGCTCGCCTGCATTCTTGTCGTTCATGCTACCGCCGTAGAGAATGCGAACATCGTCAGCAACGTAGCCGAACACCTCACGGATCGCAGCGACGGTCCTGTTAGCATCGCATCTTTGGCTCATTCGTTCGTTCTAGCAAATAGTCAATTGAAACATCAAAATAGTCCGCAATCCGAATCAACTCTGCATAGCCGGCTTCCCGCTCCCCCGTTTCATATCGGGATATTGTATTTTGGCTCATATTCAGGTCTAATGCCAATTTTAGCTGTGTGATATTCCTGCTCTTTCGAAGCTCCCGTAACCTCATACTACCTCTCAAATAAAAGACTTGACATTATTATACCAATTTGGTATAATCAAAATATCCCGATTCGGGATATAAGTATTTCTATTTAATTTAAGAAGAAAGTTGGTATGGAGGAAATCGAAATGAAAAGAATAATAAGTATTTTGTCGTTAGTCTTGTTATACGCAACACTTTTCAGTGGTTGTCAATCCGCTGATGTGGATTCAGCAGCAACAACAGCGCCATGGTCACAGGAAACGGAAGCACCTGATGCATTTGACTCCGTTGAGCAGATGAAAGAAGCTGTAGACGGAATCTGGATGAACTGCAAAACAGGCGATTACATCATTATCGGAGACGGAAAATTGGTCGAACTTGACGATAACTTTAGAAACTCCGAACTAAAGCAATTGGTAAGAAACGTGAAATCGTTTGATGATTTTTATAAAAAAATTCCACAAGAATGCGGTATGGAAATCGAATACGACCCTAAAAGCGGCAGTGTGATTCTTCTCCAAGCTGGAAGTGTCTATTTTGAAATCTACGACGAAGATAGCGCATTTGACGACAATTCAATTATGTTTGTAAAAGAAGATGACGTGGATTATGTCAAAGATGGCTTATTGGATCATTACATCGAAGCAATATACCCCAATTTGCTCACAAATAAGGATGTGCAGTTTGATAAATACGGTAGTCTGGGACAAAACTTTACGATTTCAGGTGTTGCTGCGTTGGACGATTACTATAATTGGGGATACAGCGGTCTTGAAGCAGCATTTTTTTGCATCAGCATAAGACCAACCGGTGGAAGCTATTCTGACGAGTGGTACATCTACGCTTCGCGTGAGAATTTCAAAGAGCTGTTTGATTCACTGAAAGACGGTAGTAAAGATATGCGAATTATTGCGCAACTACAGTTTGCAGATACAGGCTCAAACAACATGGCAACGCTCGTTGACTATTTTGATTAATACTATTCTCTGATAAAAAGTAAACTTTTTATCAGAGGTCGCAGTAAAAAATATGATTTTATACTACCTTTTTTTGCGATAATAAGGTAGTAATCGCAAAAACACGTCTCATACAATTTCTGATGCGAATATTGCAATTAAGATGGGACATATCTCATTTTAATTAGAGATTGGTATAAATTTTAAATTATAATACTGTTTCTTGATAAAATGGTTTGAAAACCATTTTATTGCAGGATAAATATCCTGCACCGCCTGTGGCGGCAAGAAAAATATTGTACAACATTCTTGTCGGCTACGCCGCCACCCGCTCTGCGAGCGGGTAATAAAACGATGAAACGTTTTATTAGGAATTAGTATAAATCGGAATTTTGTGACATGTGAATCTATAAAATCCCTCCACAAGCAAACGCTTGCGGAGGGAATTTATTATTATCCGTGATAGTTGATCACTTTTTCAAATTTTTCGGCAATCAAGCTTGCGCCACCGATCAAACCGCCGTCTATTTCCGGCTGGCTCATCAGCTCGCCTGCATTCTTATCGTTCATGCTGCCGCCGTAGAGAATACGAACATCGTCAGCAACATAACCGAACACCTCACGGATCGCCTTGCGGATCGCAGCGATCGTCTGGTTTGCATCGCTCGCCGTTGCGGTCATACCCGTACCGATCGCCCAAACAGGCTCGTAGGCAATGACAACGTCACGAATCTGTGCGCTCGTCACGCCACACAGCGCTGCCTTGGTCTGAAGGCACACAACCTCATTGGTGATGCCGGTCTGCTTCTGCTCCAGGCTCTCACCGACACAGACAATGGGCTTGAGTCCTGCTTCTAAAACCTTCAGCGTTTTCTTGTTGACGGTCTCATCCGTCTCACCGAAATACTGACGGCGCTCAGAGTGACCGAGAATGACATATTCCACACCCAGCTCCTTCAAGCTGGCGCAGTTTGCCTCACCCGTAAAAGCGCCCTTGTCCTCAAAGTGGACATTCTGCGCACCGAGCTTGATCTCGCTGCCCTTAAGCTGTGCGGAAGCTGCAAACAGGCTGACCGTCATCGGACATACAACGACCTCTGCATTGGTCTTGGGCTGGATCTTCTTCAGCTCATTGATCAGCTTCACAGTTTCAGCAGGCGACTTGTTCATCTTCCAGTTGCCTGCGATCATGGGTCTTCTCATGCGCTTTTCCTCAAATCAATACAGGGTCTTACGGATCTCGACATTGCCGCTCGGGCACTGGTTCTTGCAGTTGCCGCAGTTGATGCACTTGTGCTCGTCCTGCGTCACGCCGGAAACGATCTTGCCGGTGGAGCTTGCGCCGATACGGTTTGCACCTGCGTTGATCATTGCAACAGCATCTGCATAGGTACGGACGCCGCCGGAAGCCTTAACACCGATATCGGGACCAACGGTCTCACGCATCAAGCGGATATCCTCAACGGTTGCACCGCCGGTGGAGTAACCGGTAGAGGTCTTGACAAAGTGTGCGCCTGCGAGCTTTGCAACGGTGCAAGCCTTGACCTTCTCTTCATCGGTCAAGAGGCAGGCCTCGATGATGACCTTAACGGTTGCTCTGCCCTTAACAGCATTGACAACACCCTCGATGTCACGCTTGACCAGCATCCAGTCACCGGACTTGATAGCACCGACATTGATGACCATGTCGATCTCACGAGCGCCCTTGGTCGCCGCATCGGAAGCCTCGAAAGCCTTGGTTTCGGGCGTGCAGGTACCGAACGGGAATGCGATAACGCAGCAAGGTGTAACGCCGCTGCCCTCTAACTGCTGTGCAACGTACTGAATGTAGGACGGGTTGACACAGACACTGGCGCAGTGATACTTCTTTGCCTCGTCGCAGATCTTGCGAATATCAGCAACACTTGCCTCGGGCTTGAGGAAGGTGTGGTCGATGTACTTCGCCATATCAGCAGCATTGTTGTTTGCAGCAGGAGCTGCAGGCTGCTGACCGTACTTAGAGCAGATTTCTTCCGTCACTTGGCGGATGATTTCATTAATATCCATGAACAATTGTTCCTTTCGTAATCTTTATTTGCGGGCTTCTTCCGCAATCTTCGCCGTTGCGGTCAGACCCAAGCGAGTTGCACCTGCAGCCATGAGCTGCTCTGCCTGTGCAAGGGTCTTGATTCCGCCGTCGATCTTGATGCCGACATTGCGGCCTAAAATATCATATGCAAGCTTTACGTCCTCAACACGTGCGCCGTGTCCGCTGAGCATATTCTGAATCTTAACATAGTCCACACCGCTGCCACGCAGCATCGTCAAAACCGCACGCTTTTCCTCGGCGGTATAAACGCTGTGCTCAAAGACAGCCTTGATCCTCGCCTTGCCTGCGGCAAGACGGACGATCTCCTCGATCTCACGCTGCGCAACGTCCAATCTGCCGGACTTGATCGCCAGCACATTGAGCGCAACATCGATCTCAGTCGCGCCGTTTGCCATACATTCCTTCAGCTCGGCAATTTTTGCCGCCTGCGACATACAGCCATGCGGAAAACCGATCGCTGTTCCGACCGCAACGGGGCTGCCCAAGAGAATTTCTCTGGCTGCAGAAACATAGTACGGTGCAACACAAACCGCCGCTACCGCATATTTTCTGGCAACTGCGCATTCTTTTTCGATCTTTTCAAGTGTGGTATCGGGATTCAGCAGGGAATGCTCCAAATGCGAAACAACATCCGTACCAGTCACCAAGCCCTTGCAGGGTGCAGGTTCAGACTCGATATGGAAATATTGCAGCACCTGACGTTCCACTTCTTTTCGGATTGCTTCAATATCCATCAGTGATACTCCCTTGTCTCGCCCTCGTATGTGATATGGTCAATGACACCACAGATCGTCTGGTCACCGATGAACTGCTTGCCCAGCAGGATGCCTGCTGCACCACCGTCGGCGGCAACGATCACAGTATCACCGATGCCGGCATCTGCCACATCGAAGACGATGGCATTATTACCGGTCAAGTTGCCATTTTCATCGATATAATCGACGATCATCAGCTTCTGACCCTCAAAGCCTTTATCTTTGATCGTGGAAACAACGTTTCCTACGACTCTGGCGATTTTCATCCCATTTTGGGCAGGATGCCCTCGACATCGTCATGCGGAGAAGGAATGACATGGCAGCCATACAGCTCGCCAACACGCTTTGCAGCAGTTGCGCCTGCATCAACCGCAGCCTTCACTGCGCCGACGTCGCCACGAACCATAACGGTAACCAAACCGCTGCCGATCTGCTCCTTGCCAATCAGATGAACGTCTGCTGCCTTAACCATTGCATCGGCTGCTTCGATGGAGCCGATCAAACCACGGGTCTCAACCATTCCAAGTGCTAATTTCATAAAAATATCCTCCAAATTATTCAGGTTTTAGTTGTAAATTATAGGTATCGATAAATCCGGCGATGGCGGCATCCGCAGGAACCCGCTTATGGAAGATCCTGCTTGCCTCCTTCGAGCCGATCATATAGACAAAGTCGCCCTTGCCTGCCTGACGGGTGGAGTCAGCCGCCACGATCATTTTTGTTTTTTTGCCCTTTTCGATCAGGTGCACCACCAAAAGAGGGACATTTTGCAACCCATCTTCCTTTATGGTAGCAACAACACTGCCGACGACTTCTCCGATATACATAGCTTAGCCGATGGTGGGCAGGATGCCCTCGACATCATCGTGCGGAGACGGGATGACATGGCAGCCGTACAGCTCGCCAACACGCTTTGCAGCAGTTGCGCCTGCATCAACCGCAGCCTTCACTGCGCCGACATCGCCACGGACCATAACAGTAACCAAGCCACTGCCGATCTGAGTCTTGCCAATGAGGTGGACGTTTGCTGCCTTGACCATTGCATCCGCTGCTTCGATAGCGCCGATGAGGCCACGAGTCTCGATCATACCAAGTGCAAGTTTCATGTGTGTTAACTCCTTTCAAATTAAGCCATCGTCGGCAAAATGCCTTCGACATCGTTGTGCGGGGAAGGAATGACGTGGCAGCCGTACAGCTCGCCAACACGCTTTGCAGCAGTTGCGCCTGCATCAACCGCAGCCTTCACTGCGCCAACATCGCCACGGACCATAACGGTAACCAAGCCACTGCCGATCTGAGTCTTGCCAATGAGGTGGACATTTGCTGCCTTGACCATTGCATCAGCTGCTTCGATTGCGCCGATGAGGCCACGGGTCTCGATCATACCTAAAGCTTCTTTCATTTGAAAAATCCTCCGTTTATGTTATTTATTTTAATTAATATAATGACTGAATGATATCCGGATGCGGAGACGGAATCACAACGCTCTCGCTCATTAAGCCCGCTGCCTCCGGCATCTTCTCACCGGCTGCGATCGCCGCACGAACCGCTGCGACCTCACCTGTGAGCGTGATAAACGCCTTGCCGCCCAAGCCTCTGCCCAAGCGCACATCGATCAACTGGACGTCTGCTGCCTTGACCGCAGCATCTGCTACAACAACGGCTGCGCAAAGGCTGAACGCCTCCATCACGCCGACTGCCGAAACCTGACCGATCTCGTTGCAGGCATTGATTGCCTTGGGAACTTGGGGATGGATGTGGGAGATGATCATGCTGTCTACCAGTCGAGAGCCTGCAACTTCCTTGCCTGCCTCAACGCTTTCCTTGACAGCGGCAACCTCGCCCGTAACCAAAACGATATATTTACCGGCGCAAACCGGCTGTGCGCAGACGAGCTCAACGGTCGCCGCTTTCAGCATCGCATCACCGGCATTGACGCCCATGGGGATGCTATTGGTTTCAATCATGCCTAACGCATTCATTTGGACGACCTCCTGATCTCAATATAATCACTTGTAATTTCGCTAACCGTACCGGAAATGCTTGCGTGCATCTTGACGCCAAGCTTTCCTTCCGCAATGTCTGCGATCAATTGATTCTTGCGAACCTTGTCACCAACCTTGACCTTCGGCACACTCGGTGCGCCAACGCCCATACGCAGGAAGATGCGGACACAATCCGTTGTCAGCGCTTTTTCCTGCATCGGTGCGGGAACATCATACTTGCTCAAGCCCAATCTTGCGATCAAACGGGAGACGGGAACCTTCTTGTTCTCCAAGCCGCCGTCAACCTCGGTAAAGACTTCTTTTCTCGGGCGAGTGCCCTTCGAAGCGATCGCACTCTTGAGACTCTGCATGACCTGCGAGGGCTTTAAGCCGAAGTTACAAGCATAATACGTACACAGACCGCAATTGCAGCAAGAGAAAATGCCGTTGAAATCGCCCAAAAGGTCGATTCCGTTTGCTAAGCTGCGCATTGCCTTATGCGGCTGAACATTCAATCCCAAGGCATTTCTCGGGCACATCTGCGTGCACAATGAGCACTGGCAACAGACCGAAAGCATACGTTTGAGATGAATGGCTTCATCCTTCTGTTCGAGCAGCGGATGGTTCTTGGGGATCGCAAGCAAGCCACCGGTCGTTTTGGTCACCGGAATATCCAGCGTGTCGACCACACGACCCATGCACGGTCCTCCGATAATATACTTGCATTCCTCCGTCGTGCCGCCTGCCGCCGCAAGGACTTCCTTCAGCGAAATACCGACCGGAACTCGAACCGTGATCGGATTCTTGACAGCGCCACCAACGGTAACGTATTTTTCAATAACTTTTTTGCCTTCCATAGCATCTGCGATATTCACCAAGGTACTGACGTTACACACGACCGCACCGACATCCAAAGGAAGTCCACCGGTCGGAACGACACGCCCTGTAACCTCGTAGACGATCTGCTGCTCGTCTCCTGCCGGATAGTACGCATCAAGCAGATGTATTTCTACATCGTCAAATTCCTTGACAGCCTTCTTCAGCGCATCGACCGCATCGTGGTAATGCTCCTTCAAGCAAATGACCGCTTTCTTTGCGCCTGTAAATTCCTTGACCGCACGAATGCCCTTGACAACATCTGCCGCATAGACCTGCATGACCTGCTGATCCACACGCAGAAGCGGCTCGCATTCGGCGCCGTTTGCCAAAACATACTCGGCTTTGCAATTAATTTTCACATGTGTCGGGAAACCTGCGCCGCCTGCACCGAGTATACCGGCGTCGCAGACGATTTTATTCAGCTCCATAACGCTCAGATGATGCGGAAGTCGCCCTTGAGCACGCAGCGTCTTGCACGTGTGAAGGACTTCGCGCTGGTCAAGCCCTCACCGGTCGGAGTTGCAATGGTCAGCGTGGTGTATCCCTCGCCGCCGAAGCCCAAGCCGGAGTAGGACGGAGCATTTTTAACAAAAATCGTGGTGTTCATCTTTCTTGCCGCACGGGACATATTATGAACATTGGTCGAATGGATCATAGCGGAGTGCTGATTGCCGTGTTCGGCACGGAATGCCTCACGCAGAGCCTCGTCAAAGTTCGCAACACGCACCATGCCCAAAACAGGCATCAGCATTTCGACCTCGACAAACGGATGGTAACGGTCAACATCCGCAATGACCAAAACCGGCTCACCTGTGAAGGCGACGCCGCTCTCACGCAGAATGTAGGTCGCATCATGACCGACAAACTTGCGGTTGATAACATACTTGCCGTCCTTCTGGATCAAAACCGTACGAACGATCTTATCGATATCCTCACCGTAGACACGGAATGCACCGTGCTGCTGCATGGTGTTCATCAGGGCATCGGCAATGGAATCGACCATAAAGACTTCCTTCTCCGCAACGCACAGAACATTGTTATCAAAGCTTGCGCCGTCAACAATATGCTTTGCCGTCTGAGGAATGTCTGCCGTTTCGTCAACGATGACAGGAGGATTACCGGGACCTGCCGCAACGCACTTCTTGCCGGACTTCATTGCCACAGCAACAACTGCCTCGCCGCCGGTAACTGCCAACATCTTGATCGCCTTATGCTTCATGATGACATCGGAAGTTTCCAAGGTCGGCTCCTTCGGTGCCGTGATCAAGCCATTGGGGCCGCCTGCTGCGATGATTGCATCGTTTAAGACCTCCATTGCTCTCTGAGAAGCTCTCTTTGCCGCAGGATGCGGATTGAACACGACAGCATTGCCTGCTGCGATCATGCTGATGGAATTGTTGATCACTGTTGCGGTGGGGTTTGTCGAGGGAGTGATCGCACCTATGACGCCATAGGGTGCGGTCTCAACCAAGGTCAAGCCGTCATCGCCGCTGAAAGCGGTCGGGTGCAGATCCTCAATGCCGGGGGTCTTGTCCGCAGCAAGCAGGTTCTTTGCGATCTTGTGATGCACCTTG
This sequence comes from Oscillospiraceae bacterium, assembly GCA_015068235.1. GTDB lineage: Bacteria > Bacillota > Clostridia > Oscillospirales > Oscillospiraceae > JAZOXB01. The sequence goes on along the minus strand of SVKY01000015.1, from coordinate 11,852 downwards.
CCGTAGCCGGTCTCTTCATGCGCCATCACAGAAAATTCTTCTGCATGCGCTCTGGCTGCTTGGCGCATTGCCTCGATCAGCTTGCCACGCTCCTGTAAGGACATCTCCATCAGGCGTTCCTGCGCACGGATGGCGGTATCGATTGCCTCATTCACATCATCGAACAAGCACTTGCCGCCTCCGGAGGGAGCGAAAGAACCACGTTCAATGCTGCTGCGTGTCTGTTCAGCGATCTGCCGAATCTGTTCTTTTGTCAATGCCATACGCTAACCTCAACTTTCTTTGTTGAATTTTTCAAAAATACGGTTTCCGTTGACCTCAACGGAATCGATAATTGCGATAATGCTCTGATCGACAGGCTTATTCTCAGTGATGCCGGTCTGACGCGACGAGCTGCCGCCGACAAGCATAACGACCTCGCCCTCACCTGCACCGACTGCATCAATGGCTACGATCAGGCCGCCCTTTTCCTGCCAAGTTTCAATATCGATCGGCTTTACGATCAGCATCTTCAAGCCGTAGAGCTTTTCCGCCTTGTTGGTGCTGACCACCGTTCCTTTTACTCTTGCTAACTGCATGCTTCTTCTCCTTCATACTGTACAATCACATCGTTGCTCAACAGTGCATCTCTTGCTGCCGGCGTGATGATCGCTCCGACGCAGCAGCAGATCGTCTTATCCGCTCTCTGTGCCGCCGCCAAAACGTCTGCCTCAGTCACAAGGCTTGCACCGATCTTCTTCGCAGCATCGCCCGTGAAGTAGGGATAAACTCCCACGCTCATTTGACGAAGCGTATCGATGGCAGATGCTACACCCTCCAAGAAGGTATTCCTGCGGAATTTCGGTGGTTCAAAGTCGATGTACAACCGCACATCCTTCTTCCAAAGGATGCTGCGCACCATCAAATACGACAGCAGGCTCTCATCCTTGCCCTCCGCAACCTCCTTCAGAAGTTCCAAACGGGGTGCGACCAAAATGACCGTCTTGGCTTTCGCAACATGCTCCGTCAGCTCTGCCTCGGACAACTTACTCGCATAAAGCGTCGTATCGTCCTCAAGCTCGGTCTTCTCCGTGAAGCAAATGGGAGTAAAGCCATCGCCAAACTGCGTATTGAGCAGCTTCTTCAGCTCCTTGGGATAAGCGATCGGTGCCGCAAGCAGCACAACCACATCTTCAGGATGCTGCTCCTGACGGTAAGCAATCGCCACACGCCGCACAACCTCCGCAACGATCAGATCTATTAACTTGTGTAAAAGCTCGTGATTCATAATGCCCTCACACAACAACCTTTCTTATTTCAGAACCTCCATCATTGGACTTCCCGTCATAGCAAGTGCATTCGCCTCGTCGGTGTCCAAATGGACCTCAAAATCGTGACCGTTTCCGGCACGAACAACTACATTCTCAAACACGACCGCTCGCTCGCCATCGCTTCTCAAACGCACGATCTGACCGTCCTGCAAGCCGTAAAGCTTCGCCTGCTCAAGCGAGATGTGCATATGTCTTGCGGCAACGATAACTCCCTCGGAAATATCCGCCTGTCCGGCAGGTCCGATCAATGTGCAACCGGGCGTTCCCGAGATCTTGCCGGACATGCGTACCGGAGGACGGATCCCCAGTGCAAAGGAATCGGTCAAGGCAATTTCTACCTGCGTATCCTTGCGCTCCGGTCCGAGCACTCGAACACGCTCCAATTTTCCCTTCGGTCCGACGACCGTCACCTGCTCCTTGCAGGCAAACTGTCCGGGCTGAGAAAGATCACGGAATTTCTGAAGCTGGTAGCCTTTGCCGAAAAGCTTCTCAACATCCGCTCTGCACAAATGCACATGGCGGGCAGAGGAAGCGACCGGCACAAAGATCTTTCCGCTTTTGCGAAAAATCGACTCAGCCACTGCAAGCTGAACAACACGCTGAACCTTTCCCTTATCCATTCTCTTTCACCTTCTTCAGCAAAATGCCCTCGTAATAAGTCTTGGCAATGATCGTTTTGACATCATCTCTGGTCGGGCGAACGACATTCGTCTGCGTCGCCGTGTCCTGAAGCGCATGCTCTGCGATGGTATCAATATCTGCCATGTCGAATTTTGTATCACACAAATGCGGGATCTTCACATCCTCGATCAAGCGGCGCACCGCAACGATCGCCTGCCTGGACGCCTCATCCACGCTCATATGATCGACCTTCTCACCCATCGCCTGCGCAACATCGGCAAGTCTGCCCATGCAGTACGGACGGTTAAATTCCAAAACACGAGGCAGCATGATCGCATTTGCCAAACCGTGAGGGATATTATAGTAGCCGCCAAGCTGATGTGCAATGCCGTGCACCAAACCCAAGCCCGCATTCGAGAAAGAAAGACCTGCCATATACTCTGCCCAGCACATATCCGTGCGAGCGTCCATGTCGGAGCCGTCACGCACAGCAGCACGCAAAGAATCAGCGATCAATCGGATCGATTCCATTGCCAAAGCATCTGTAAACGGTGTATGCGTGTTGCAAATATAAGCTTCAATGGCATGCGTCAGTGCATCGATGCCCGTTGCAGCCGTCAAGGACGGCGGCATACCGACCATCAGCATCGGGTCATTAAGCGCAATGTGCGCCAAGCAGTTGGTATCGACCATCAGCATCTTGGACTTGGCTTCCTCATCGGTCACGACATAAGCACGGGTACATTCCGAACCAGTGCCGGCAGTGGTGTTCACTGCAATGATGGGAGAACCACGCTTTTTCGACTTGTTATAGCCGTTATAATCTTGAATCTTTCCGCCGTTGGCAGAGAGGATACTGACCGCCTTGGCAACATCGATCGGGGAGCCGCCGCCAACTGCGATAATTGCCGTACACTGATTCTTTTGAAAAAAGTCAAAAGCCTCGTTGACGATGCGGACCGAAGGATTCGGTTCAACGCCGTCGTAAACAACATAATTCACATTGGAATCATCCAAAACAGCCGTCACCTTGCCGGCAATGCCGCTCTTGATCAAGCCCTTATCGGTCACGACCAAAACACGATCCACGTTCATACGACGCAAAAAGTACGGAATCTTCGTAATGCCATCACGACCGATCAGCGTATGTCTCGGCTGATAAAGCTCAACCATTCCTTTATTTTCCATAATCTTATTCTCCGTTAAATCGCTCAAAATCGCTCAAAATGTCATATAATCTACCAGTTCTCACTTATCATCCCACAAAAAGCTTCAAAAGTCAATAACAAAGCCTTGGATTTCATCGATTTCGTAAATCTGCACAAATTTGACTTGCTAAATATCGGTTGTTCGGACGAAAAATAAAGCAAACCGCACAGAAACGGAAATATATTCCGTCCCTATGCGGTCAGAAAATCGCTCAAATTCGCTCATTCCATTGTCAAAAGTGTACATGGAATGCCATGCTGCGCATAAAACTGCACAAATTTTTGCGGCATATTGCGTGTGGAGATGATGCGGCAGGGCTTTTCCGGTGGATAAACCGTTGCAAACGCACGTCTGTCAAACTTAAAGCTGTCCAACAGCATATACATTCGGCGTGTCATTCTGGCAATTTGGCTGTACATCTGCGTACGATTCTTGTCCTGCACCGTGTAGCCTCGCTCCAAATCCACACCCTCAACCGTCACAAACACTTTGTCGAAAAAATATCCACGCAGCGTATGGCTCAAATCGTTGTCCAAAGTCTCGATATAGCTCTTGCCCGTGTGCACATCGCCGCCAAGCAGTGTCACGGAAACATTCGGGCACTCGGCAAGCTCCAAAACCGCGGTAATGCTCGTTGTTACGACCGTCAAGCGCTCAACATCATGGAGCATGGAGGCAAGCATATTACAGGTCTTGCCAGCACCGATGAAAATCGACTCCCCTGCCTTGACCTGAGATGCAGCCTCTTGCGCTATGCGAAGCTTCTCACGGTCGGAATCATCCAAAATTTCCGTGCCGTTGATATAATTCTTGCGCTGCTTGACCTTCTCGGGCATATGCAAGCCACCGTGAGAGCGTTCTGCCAAGCCCTTATTGCGGATCGTCTCGAAATCACGGCGCACCGTGGCAACCGATGCCCCCGTCAGCTCGCTGATCTCCGTCAAGCTGACAGAGCCGTTTTCGTTGATGCGGTCTAAGATCATCTTTTCTCTTTCCCAATATTTCATAAACGTGCATCCCCCAATCATTTTCGCTCAATATCGCTCATTCGGAGTATAACACTGTTTTTTCCACTTGTCAAGAAAAAAGCTGCTCTATACCTGCAAAAGTATATCCGAGACTCTCCCAACGGGTCAGAAGTTCGTCTAAGATCATCGCATTGGTTTGTGATGTGCTATGAAGCAATACAACAGCACCGTTATGGATGCGTGGAATAAGCTTTGAAAAAGCCTCCTCGCTTGTCGGCTGATCGTCGTTGAGCCAATCCACATATGCAAGACTCCAAAAGACCGTTTTGTAGCCCAATTCCTGCGCCATTTTCAAATTTTCCTCTGAATAAATCCCCTGCGGTGGACGATAGAATTTTTGCATCTGTTCCCCCGTCAGCTGTGTATAAAGCTGCTCAAGAGATTCTATCTCCGCTCGAAAGCTCTCCATATCCGACAGCTTTGACATATCCCAATGATGATATGTATGATTCCCGACCAAATGCCCCTCCGCAACCATGCGTTTTACCAAATCAGGATTCTGTTCGAGATAATTCCCGACAAGAAAAAATGCCGCCTTGATGTTATGCTTTTTCAAAATATCCAAAATTTTTTCCGTACAGCCGTTTTCATAGCCTGCGTCGAAGGTCAAATAGATCGTTTTTTCGGAAGTATCGCCCAAATATGCCGCATCGTATTTCGAAAGTATCGCCTGATCCGTATTTCCGACGGGGGCTTCTCCCTCGGTTCGAAAGCTCAAACCCCACGACCCGGTCGGCAAAACCGCCGCCTCCTTTCCGTAAGAAAGCACGATACAAACAATCACAGCCATTCCAACGATCGTAATGCCGTATTTTTTCCAAAAGCCTCGCATCATCCTCACCTCTGTGCATCATATGCGTGTCCGACTTTCAACAGTACAGGTTTTTTGTATTTATTAGTTCGATATAATACATTAATAGTTTGACATAGCATGGATATCTGTGATATACTTGCATTATGGAGGAAACTCCAATATGAAAAGGAGGAAATTTATTATGTGCGCAATCAAAAAGTATTTGGCAGAATTCCTTGGCACCTTCGTTCTTGTCGTATTCGCCTGCGGCACCGCAATCGTCACCGGCTGTGAAGTAACAGGTGGCTGGCTGCTGACAGCGTTGGCATTCGGTCTTGTTATCGTTGCCATGGCTTACAGCATCGGCAATATTTCCGGTTGCCATATCAACCCTGCCGTATCCATCGCAATGCTCGTTTCCAAAAAGCTGAGCGTTAAGGACTTCATCGGCTACGTCGTTGCTCAATTTGCAGGCGGCTTGGCAGGTGCAAGCGTTTTGGCGATCTTCTTCGATCCCAAGGGCGCTTTCGCAACCAACGGTTTGATCTCCGGTGATCAGTTCGCCAACACCGGTGTCGGTGTTACCATCTTGGCAGAAGTTCTTCTGACGTTCGTATTCGTTTTTGCGATCCTTGGCGTGACCTCCAAGGTTGAAAACAGCACCGTTTCCGGCATCGTGATCGGTCTGACGCTGACTTTGGTACATATCATCGGCATCGGCTTGACCGGCACCTCCGTCAATCCTGCCCGCAGCTTCGGCGTTGCCCTGCTCAAAGGCGGCGAAGCTTTGGCAAACGTTTGGATCTTCATCGTTGCTCCTTTGGCAGGCGGCATTCTCGCAGCCATCGTTTGGAAGTTCCTTTCCTGCAAGGACGAAAAGTAATCGATTCAACACTTTCCCAAATTCCGATTTATCGGGTTGTTTGGGTAGGGACACGGCGTGTCATGTCCATTGCAGGCACTGCCGTTTGTGTATTCGTAGCGCTGGGGCGTGATACGAAACTCATCGATAAATCGGAATTTGAAAATCTCACAGAATATAAATCTGCTGCAAGGCACTCACCCTTGCAGCAGATTTTTTATGATTTATGCAATTGCTCGATAAAGGAAGGTCACAATTTGTCCACGGGTGCAGCTTGCGTTCGGGGCAAACTTGCCGCCGCCCATACCCTGCGTGACATTATTCTCAACTGCCCAAAGGACAGCGTTGAAATAATAGTCGCTTGTCTTAACGTCAGAGAACGGATTGTTTGTGCTCGTGGGGGCAGGCTCGCCCTGACTTCTCCACAGGAAGGTTGCGACCTGCCCACGGGTACACGTTGCATTCGGTCCGAAGCTTGTTGCTGACAAACCGGTTGTGATGCCGTTTTCCACTGCCCACAGAACAGCCTTATAATAATATTCTCCTGCCTTAACGTCCTTGAAGTTATTCTTCGTGGAGGTCGGCTCAGGACTGCCACAGGCACGCCACAGGAAGGTCACGATCTGACCACGGGTGCAGTTTGCATTCGGCGCAAAGCTTGTTGCGCTCATACCATTGGTGATGTTCTTGCCAACTGCCCATAAAACGGGAGTTGCAAAATAATCACTCGCCTTCACGTCTGTAAACGGATTCTCTGTCGGAATCTCGGGTTCATCAGGTTCTTCACTCGGCTCAGTCGGTTCTTCGCTCGGTTCAGTCGGTTCCTCGCTCGGTTCAGTCGGTTCCTCGCTCGGTTCAGTCGGTTCCTCGCTCGGCTCAGAGGGTTCCTCGCTCGGCTCAGTCGGTTCTTCACTCGGCTCGGAGGGTTCTTCGCTCGGATCAGTCGGCTCTTCATTGGGTTCTGAGGGTTCTTCACTCGGCTCAGAGGGTTCCTCGCTCGGCTCATCGTTAGTATAGTGAATTGTGGCGTTTAATAAAGCATCATTGTCATCACCTATGGTGATCACATTCCATTCTCCTTCCGTACCACCGAAATAAACATCCGACAGGCTGCCGCAGTAAGAGAACGCACAATCGCCGATACTCGTTACACTGTCGGGGATCGTCACGCTCGTCAAGCTGGTACAGTCACCGAACGTAGCAAAGCTGATGCTCGTTACGCTGTCGGGGATCGTTACACTCGTCAGACTACGGCAGTCATAGAACGCTTGTTCAGCAATTGTTAATGTAGCATCCTTTATGGCATATTCTCCGGAGATGATGTCATCTGCCTCGATCAAATGTTTGCCAATGTATAAGACATTGTTCTCCCAATTATTTTCGTCATTATAGTATTCTGTACCGCAGAACGCATCATAGCCGATACTTGTTACGCTGTCGGGAATTGTCACGCTCGCCAGACTGGTGCAGCCTTCGAACGCACAAAAGCCGATGCTCGTTACGTTGTTGGAGATCGTCACACTCGTTAGGCTGGAGCAGCCAAAGAACGCACAAAAGCCGATGCTCGTTACACTGTCGGGGGTGGTATAGTCACCTGAATAAGCGCCGCCGCATTGAATCAGCTCTGTTTTATCCTTGTTGAACAGAACACCGCTTGCATCAGAGCTGTAATTTGGATTTGCTTCATCGACCCAAATACCGGTCAGGCTGTTGCAGTAAGAGAACGCAGAATCACCGATGCTCGTTACGCTGTCGGGAATCGTTATGCTCGTCAGGCTGGAGCAGCTATAGAACGCGTGACCGCCAATACTCGTTACGCTGTCGGGAATCGTCACGCTCGTTAGGCTGGTGCATTGGTTGAACGTACCACTACTGATGGTCGTGACACTGTCGGGGATCGTCACGCTTGTCAGGCTGGAGCAGCCAAAGAACGCACCATAGCCGATGCTCGTCACACTGTCGGGGATCGTCACGCTTGTCAGGCTGGAGCAGCCTTCGAACGCCCAATCGCCGATGCTCGTCACACTGTCGGGGATCGTCACGCTTGTCAGGCTGGAGCAGCAATGGAACGCAATAGCGCCGATAATCGTTACACTGTCGGAGATCGTCACGCTCGTCAGACTGGAACAGTAATAGAACGCACCATTGCCGATGACCGTGACGGCGACACCGTCGATTTCGGCGGGGATATCAGCGCTTGTTACGGTATCGTCGCAATCGGTGATGGTACCGGTGGCTTTATCGAAGTAAATATTGCCACCCTCGACGGGATAAGCGATATCTGTTTCGGAATAGGCTTTTACGCCTGCGGTGCCGATTGGCAACAGTGTGCACAAAAGTGCGATTGCCAACAAAAGACTTAACGCTCGCTTTTTCATAAAAAATCTCCTTTATAATTTATTTCGCTTCAAATCTAAATTCCGATTTATCGATGAGGGTAAAGAGTAATGATGAAAGATGAAAAAATAGTTACACTTCCGTAATTTGTCATTGAAGAGGGAGCGCAGCGACCGAAGAATCTTAGTGGGAGTAGCGAAATTGTAAAATTGACATACTGCCAACAAGATTCTTCGCTCAGAATGACATAAAAACGCACTTGCCGATTGATTGCTACTCCTTCATCATTCATCTTTACTCATTCATCCTAACCGATAAATCAGAATTTACATAAAGATTATAGCCCGTTTACGGGCTATTGTCAAGATAATAGCCATAAAATAACATAGATTTATCAAAGTATAAGGGTGGAAGCTATGATTATATTTGATAAGCTATGGAAGACGATGAAGGATAAGAACATCTCGCAGTACAAGCTCATTCGGGAGTACAAGATCAGCAGCGGTCAGTTAGATCGCCTGCGAAAAAATGAAAACATCAGCACCTACACACTCAACCAGCTGTGTAAAATTCTAAGCTGCCGGTTGGAGGACATCGCCGAATATGTCGAGGATTGAGTTTTGCTTGACTTTCGTGCCGAAAAAGCATATAATAGCTCTGCTCTATTTGAACTTGACATATTATCTCTTCGGTTGGAGGCTTAGATTATGGATTGGAAATTATTTTGGAAGGTTGTCCGCATCGGATTTGGCTGCATTTTTTTAGTTACTGCTGTTTTTATGCTCATTGACAGTTTGATTTTCAGCGGCATCGATATTGCCTATTGCATGTTTGCCATGTTCACGCTGATTTTGGGACTGTTCATGGTCATTTTCGGCGTTTCTTCTTTGCCGAAGAAGAAATGAATTATTCGATTTGGCAGGTTTCGCAAACGAAGGAGCAGGTATTAAAGTCCGCTTATTTTTATGCCGATGCGCGCAGGCAGGCGCATATCGCTTCGCTCAAAACACCGTTTGCACAAAAGCAGTCTCTTTGCGGCGACGCTTTGGTTCGGCAGATGCTCTCTGATGCCTGTCATATCAGCCCCTCTGCGCTTCTTTTTTCCAGAGAGGAAAACGGCAAACCGTTTGCTCTGAACTGCAATTTATTTTTTAATCTCTCACATTCGGGCGATCACGTTCTGTGTGCCGTCCATGATGCGCCGATTGGTGCAGATATCGAGGAATTTCGTCCCGTTCATACCAATTTGATCCGTAAGATCTGCTCTGCGCAGGAGATCGAGTGGATCGGTCAGGATGCAAAAAGGTTTCTCCGGGTTTGGACGGCGAAGGAAGCATATTTGAAGTATCTTGGCATCGGATTGCGAACCGCTTTGCAGGATATCAATGTTATCAGCGAAAACAAGCTTCAAATCGACAATGTACAAATTTTTTCGCAGCTCACGGAGCACTATGCAATGTCAATCATATATAAATAACGCCGCCCATTTGGGCGGCGTTATTTATATGCTGTTCAGATCATCGTATTAATATACAACAACACAGGTGTTCATCGGAAGGTTGAAAATATAGTTCGCATCGTCGGGCATTAACCGCACACAGCCATGCGAGATCGGCTCGCCGACCCGTCGGTTATAAAAAGTACCGTCAAAATTCAGCAAAACCGTATGGAACGCATGTCCTCCGTTGAAAACCGACACCTGTCTGACGCAATGATCCGGGAAATCCCACTGATCGGTATGCTTGAAAATCTCAAAGACACCCGCCGGCGTGGGCGTTTCATTCGCACCCGTGGCACAGTGGAATGTGCGAATCAGATTCCAGTTCCCTTTTTCGCCTTCATAAACCATGACCTTTTGCGTGTATTTGCTGATCCAGATCAAATAATCGGTCTTGCTTTCATATCCGTTCAGATTCACAAACCCCTCTTTGATCGGCTCGGAATAATCCACAGAGCTGTCCGTTGACACAACGCCTTCCGTCCAGCCGCAGGCATGACGCATCATCCAGCCCTTCGTGCCATCTTCCAACGAAACATAGATCCGATCGTCGGGATGGTACTCAAAATAGACCGTTGTGCCTACCTCCAAAATCCGCAGGATCTTCGTCATCGCCTTGTCTTCATACAAGGTCGCTCTCTTCCAAACAGAGCAAGGCACACGCTGTGTCTGCACAACTTCAAGCGCCGTATCATGCTCCGCCAAATACGTCTCCTGCCAAACGTCCTGCCATTCATCATAAGCAAGATCGATCTTTACCTTCTCCGGGTAAGTCATGATCAGCGCAGCTTTGCCCTCACCTTCCACCTTGGCGTTTTCGCCCCGTACCGTGAGCGTGGCTGCCTCACCGTTTAATTCAAGCTTTGTCGATGCCTGCAGCACGATCTCATTGGCATTGCCGTTATAAATCAGCGACCCTGCCCGCAGTTCAGCCGCGGAAGTGGTTCCGTTGTATGTATGCTTTCCACCCATGACGGTCAGGCTTTCCGCATCGCCCGAATAATTCGTTTCATTCCCCCAAAGATATACCGCAGGCATTTGCGCCGCATGGATCGTTCCGGACAGAGGTGCGCAGAACAGCATTTGCGTGTTCAAGCCGACAAGCTCGGCTGAAAAATCCTCACCGCCACGCAGAACCAGTGAATCAGTAACCGTCCAATTACTCGCCGTCACCTGATCGCAAGCCTGTCCGATGATCAAAGCTCCGTCGATGCTCAATTCCTCGGGCAAAGGCTCGGCGCCACGGTAGATGACCGTACCTTGCTCCGGAATCTCACCCGGCACATCGGCAATGCAATCAAAAATATTATACAGAAGCTGCGCAACTTCGGCTCGGGTGATCGAACGCTTCGGTCCAAAGGTTCCGTCATGATAACCGTCAACCAAGCCCAAATGCTTCATTGCGCTGACGCTGTCTCTTGCATAAGCAGAAATTTTATTCTTGTCCGAAAATTCCTTATATGTATCACGTTCCGTACTGACGATTCCGAACGCTCTGCAAATCACAACGACAGCCTGTTCCCGGGTGATCGGTTGGTTCGGCTGCATCTTTGTTGCTGAAACTCCACCAAAAATGCCGCAAGCCACTGCAGCAGAAAGCTCTTCATAATACCACGCATTTGCGGATATATCATCATAGCCTGACAGATCCGCCTGCTTACGGGCAGCAAGCAGACGCACCAAAACCGCTGCCATCTCCGCACGGGTGATATTCTCTTTCGGCTTCAGATCATAATTTTCATCGCCTGCAAGAATCTCGTTCTCCACGGCAAATTTTAAGGCATCTTTGCTCCAATCGTTTGGGAAGGTGTATTTTTCTGTTGCAGCAACATTCAGCAGTAAGCTCAAAACAACTCCGAGCATGATTATCAATCGTTTCATCAAATGGTATCCTCCCGCTTAAATTACAGCTATAAGATATCATATGAAAGACAAAAATGCAACAAACATAAAATCATATTTCCTGTCGCATTGCGTCAAATAATGCGCAAGACCGCAGGTGGTAAAACATAATTCGATGATCTGATCATTTCCCAATTACGATTGATCGAACAGAACGTATCAACCACTGTAGGGGAGGGTCATGTGTCAAGAGCAACATGGTTTACAGATTGCGCAACAACATGGTTTACACATTTGCTCTTGGGTCGCCCTCTAATAAGTAAGCTCGTTTGAGTGTATAAGCTCTGCTTTC
>SVKY01000077.1 GCA_015068235.1 Oscillospiraceae bacterium | reverse complement strand
GTAGCAAATCATTAGCAAGTGCGTTTTTATGTCATTCTACCGAAAACTCAGCTATTTTTTCATCCTTCATCATTACTCTTTACTCTCAACGACAAATCGGAAGTTGCATCTTTATTGGAGCGTTATTTCAGCTTGCGTCTATTATACCTGCGATCGCCGGCAGATGCAAGCACTTTCCTTTATTTTATAATTACACTGTTTTTACAGTTGAAATCAGATTGCTTTTATGCTATTATGTTATAAGGTATTGCTATTATGCCGAATTTTGTCCATTGCCATATGATATTACTTATCATTTCACGGAGGAGCTATGATCGATCTGCATTGTCACATCATCCCATATATCGATGACGGTGCCAAAAGCATCGAAATTGCCTGCGCCATGGCAAAACACGCCTATCGAACCGGCGTCGATACAATTGTTGCCACGCCGCATTGCAATCTTCGCAACGCAAGACCCAACTACCGTGATCGTGAATACTCCATGGTATTTTCGACCTTCCGTGCCATTTTGAAGCAAAAGCAGATTCCCATCAAGCTTCTGCCGGGCGCAGAGGTCTTTGCGCATGAGGAGAACATCAGGCGCTTGATCGATGAAGAAATGCTCGTTACGCTCAACCATTCCCGATATCTCTTGGTGGAGTTTCCCTTCCACGGTGATGGTCGAGGCATCTGCCGTACCTTGGAGGCGATTGCCCGACGTGGCTTGATTCCCGTCATTGCCCATCCGGAGCGTTACGATGCGGTACAGGACCGCCCGGACTTGGTCGAGCATTGGTTTTCGCAGGGCTTCGTGATACAGATCAACAAAGGAAGCCTCCTCGGACGTCTCGGAAACGGTGCGCAAAAGACTTCTTTACGTCTTCTTTACGACGGCTTTGCCCATGTGATCGCCAGCGATGCACATGATATGAGACACCGTCCCCCCGGCTTTCTCAGCCTAACGGAATCATTAAACATTGATCCCCGTTACCTGCACATGCTCCTGCATGACAATCCCAGTCGTATCATCAACGACGAACCACTCCCCCGACCGGGAGATGATTTTTATACTACAGAAGAGGGATACCGATGAGAAACTTACGAATTATTACCATTGCTTTATTCTTGATCGTATCGATTGCGTTTTCTGTTCTTTATTTCTACGACTACACCGTTTCGGATAATGAAGCACCCATGATTATCTGTGACGGCGTACCGTTGGAGGTCAGCGTTAAGGCAACCGATGCCGAGCTTTGCGCCGGTCTGCGTGCGCATGACAACATCGACGGCGACATTTCCGATCGCATTGTCGTGCGAAAGATCTCGCAGCTGATTGATGCGAAAAGTGCGATTATTTCCTACGCTGTATTCGATTCCGCTTCCAATTGCTGCACTTTTTCACGCAACGTCACCTACACAGACTACGAAGCACCCCGATTCACGCTTTCGCAGCCTTTGATTTATAATGTTAACGGACTGATCACGCTCGAGGATCGTTTGACCGCCCACGACGTGATCGACGGCGATATCACAAACCGTATGAAGCTGTCCTCCACGAACCTCGGCAACACCGATGAGGGCGAATATCCCATCATGGTGCAGGTCACCAACAGCACGGGCGATACTGCCCTTGTCACGCTGAAGGTTCTGATCCAGAATTATACATCTTTGCATCCGGAGATTTATTTGGACGAGTATTTGGTCTATGTCGATGCAGATAATCCCATCGAGCTTGAGGACCTGCGTGAACATATTGTCAGTGTCCGTGCATCTTCTCACGGCGCTTCCGTCGATCCCTCCGAGGTTCTGATCTCGGGCGAGATCAATTACGAAAGCCGTGGCAGCAACTTCGTCACATTCTCTTATACCAACGAATCCGGTCTTACCTATTCCGTCCTGCTGACGGTTGTTGTGGAGTGAGGTGCTTGTTATGGATGAAAAGAAACGTGTTGAATGGTCAAATATTGACCTTTATTGTATCATTAAATTTGTTTTGCGTCATTCATGGATGGTTCTATTGTCCATGCTGATCTGCGTCATGCTGGTTTACCTGCTGCAAAGCCTTGCCTTTGCGCCGGAATACACCAGCTCCGTCACCTTCTCGGTCACCTCCCGAAGTGCAAGCAGCGCCTCTGTCGGCAATATCGCCGTTACCGACACGGTCGCAGGACAGTTCGGTGAGCTTCTGTCGAGTGACATTGTCCGCCAATCCGCTGCCACGCGCATGGGTCTTGACAGCTTCCCTGCCGAGATCAGCATCTACGTTCCGGAGGCTACCAACATCGTCAACATGTCGGTCACCGCAGCCTCCCCCGAGCTTGCTTATAAAAGCTCCCTGGCTGTCATTGATTGCCATTCGGAGTATTCCAAGACCGTTTTCTCCACTGCCGTTTTGGACACGATCAACGGTCCGACAATCTCTGTCGTTCCGAGCAGCCTTTCCGGTCGTCAACAAGCTTTGAAGCTCGCCGCACCCGTCGGCGCACTTTTGATGATTGCTCTGTTGGTCTTCATGTCGATCCAGGCTGACACCGTCCAAACACCGCACGGCGCAAAGCAGCAGCTTGAGGGCAAGATGCTTGCCACAGTCTACCACGAGCGTAAGCGTCGCACTCTGCGCAGCTTATTCCGCCGTGAAAAGACCTCCCTGCTGATCTCCACGCCGCTTTGCAGCTTCTATTACACCGAAACGATCCATCAATTCCGTGTCAACATCGAGCATGCCAAGGAGCATCACGGTCACAAGATTTTCATGGTTTGCAGCTGCTCGGAAAACGAGGGCAAGTCCACCATCGCCGCAAACATTGCACTTTCTCTTGCGCAAAAGCACGATAAGGTGCTTTTGATCGATGCCGACCTTCGCAAACCTTCGCAGGCACTGATCTTCGAGCGACCGACCAAGCGTGGCGTTGACTTTGGCGCCTTCATCGGCAATACCTTCAAAAAAGAAGCCCTGTTGGAATCCATCACCTATACAGGCTCGCAGACCAATCTGCATGTTCTGTATTCCTCTCCCTTGAATCGTCACAAGTTGGAAACTTTGTCCGCAGCATCTTTCCAGCCCATGTTCGATGCACTGCGTGAGGAATTCAACTATATCATCGTTGATACACCTCCCATCGGGCTCTTCGCCGATGCCGAGGTCCTGGCAGATGTCGTTGATGCCTCCGTGCTGGTCGTTCGCCAGGATACCGTCTCTGCGATCATGATCAACGATGCCATCGACAACCTCAGTGAAGCCAATTCCACCTTCCTTGGCTATGTGCTGAACAATTTCCGCACCTTCCGCACCACAGCCCTGCTGCACAGCCATTATGGCTATGGCTACGGTTATGGTTATGGTTATGGCTACAGTCACAACCACGGCTACAGCTATGGTAAATCCAAGGCTGCCGAAAAGCACAGTAAAAAGAGAAAGGAGTAAGTTATGGAAGATAAAACCGGTTCTTCAGGCTTTATGGACTTTGATTTTCGGGTCATTTTCCATAACTTTGCCAATGCCGCACGGCATCTGCTTTGGCTTGTTGTTTTGATAGCCCTTGCCGTAGGCGGCTATACCTACTACAATGCCGATCGCAGCTATGTACCGTATTACAGAGCGCAGGCAATCTTTTCCGTCCATGCCAGCTATTCGGCAACCACAGACATCCTGAGCACGAGCAATTTCATGGACAAGAGTGCCGCTGTCACACTCTCCGCAACCTTCCCCTATGTAATCTCCAGTGAGCATGCTATCATGCTTTTGACCAAAGAGCTTGGCAGAGCGCCTGCCAGCAACATTGTCGCAACCGCAACTGCCGATGCCGCATTGTTTACCATGACGGTCACCAGCAGCAACGCAACATATGCCTATGAGGATCTGCTTGCAGCCATCGAGATCTATCCGCAGGCAGCCGGTTCCATTCTTGGCGATACGCAGCTCAATGTCATCAATTGCCCCTCCGCACCACCGCTCGAGCCGGTCAACAGCAACGATGCGATCAATTCCGCTTTGGGCTCCGCCATTCCTGTATTTGTTGCAGGTCTGATCGCTATTTTCGCGCTTTCCCTGACGAGAAAAACAATTCATTCTGCAGCCGACCTTCGAAAGCTTGTGAATCTGAAATGCCTTGCATACATTCCGAGCATCCGCCTGAAAAAGCATTCGAACAGCGCAAATGCGAATGTTTTGATCACAAATCCCCGCATTCCCTCATCATTTAACGAGTCCGTTCGAAATCTGCGTGTGAAGATTCAGAAGCAGCTGCATCAATCAAATGCCAAGGTCCTTTTGATCACCAGCACACTGCCGAACGAGGGCAAGACCACCATTGCCACAAACCTGGCGCTTTCTCTTGCTTCCGAGGGCAAGCGTGTCATCCTGATCGACGGTGACCTGCGCAAGCAGGCGCTTAAGGGTGCGCTTGGCATCGACGCCTCCTCCGACGGCTTGGTCGAGGTGCTCTCCGGTACGTCCAAAAATTTCCGCCTGCTGAACGTTCCGAAGTCTACACTCCTGCTCCTGTCCGGCGATGAAACGGTCGATCAGCCGCAGCCTCTGCTTGATACTCCGAGATTTAAGCAGGTTTTGGAGCTTTTGCGCAAGAAGTTAGACTACATCATCATCGACTCTCCTCCCGCAGGCATCCTGTCCGATGCCGCAACCACCGCAAAATACGCCGATGCAACGCTTTATATCGTCCGTCAGGATTTGGCAAATTCTGCACAAATCCTCGACTCAATCCAAAGTCTGGCTGCAACCAACGTCAAGCTGATCGGTTGCGTGCTCAACCAGACACAGGCAGGCACAACCCGCAGCGGCTACGGCTCAAAGTATTCCGCCGGCTACGGCTATTCCTACGGCTATAAGTATTCCAATTCCTATAGCCGTTATGGCTACGGCTACAGCCGTTATTCCGAATCAGAAAAGGCAGCCAAGGCGTTGACACGAGATCTTGTCGAAACCGCCGACCCGGTACAAGCCATCGATTTCAACCTATCCGACACCGACACTTGATGAAAGGAGGCGTGTGAATTGCGCTTGTTCGGAAAGAAACGTTCTTATCTGAATAAAGATTCCTTGCGTGAGGTCATTGAAGAGACCCGTTGGATCTATCGCCATACACGCGCCTATAAAAAAGCGATCATCTCCTATGTCCTGCTCGGACTTTTGACCACCGCCTTCAGTATGATCGTCGCACTTGCCTCGAAGGAGCTTGTAAATTCGATTGTTTACTTGAAAACGATTGAGGGCTACGGCGGTTCCAGAATTATGTCAACCGGAATCATTGTTGTTCTGCTCTCTGTGGGCAACATTTTGCTCGGTGCCTTTGTCGGACGCTACAGCGCAAAAATCAACCTGCGCATCAACAATGAGCTTCGTGCAGAGGTTTACGAAACCTTCATGAACACCGATTGGCAATCCCTGCAGGAATTTCATTCCGGCGACCTTCTCAGCCGCATCAATACCGATGTTACCACGGTTGCAAACAGCGTGCTCGGTTGGGTCCCGACTTTGGTGATCAAAGGCTCGCTGTTTCTGTCTTCCCTGGTGATCATTCTGATTTACGATCCCACAATGGCTTTTTTTGCGCTGCTCTCAGCGCCCGTTACTTTGTTAATCGCAAAGCCCTTTGTTGGAAAAATGCGCCGATTTAGCCGCGACATGCGTGATATCAGCGCAGAAATGACCGCTTTTCACGAGGAATCTCTTCAAAATGCGCAGAATATCAAGGCGTTTAATTTGGTAGACACTTTTTTGGTCAAGCTTCATTCTGTTCAAGAGAAATTCTACAATGTCTCCATGGACTATCATCGCTTCTCCATTCTCAATTCCTCACTTCTGTCCGCCGTTGGCATGGTCGTGAGCTATCTTTGCTTCGGTTGGGGTGCTTATCGCCTGTGGATGGGAAAGATTGACTTTGGCACGATGGTGCTCTTTATCCAGCTTGCCGGCTATCTCTCCTCTGCCTTAACAGCGCTTATTAAACTCGTTCCCTCTGCCATCGAGTGTACCGTTGCAGCGCACCGAATCATGACAATTTTTGACCTACCTGCGGAAAATATCGACGAACGCAACGAGGTCGAAGCGGTCAAGCGAAGCATGCAGCCCATTTCCATCTGCATGAAGGATTTGAATTTCTCTTATCAGAATCGTTCCTTAGTTCTAAATGATCTCCAGCTCCAGGTCGCTCCGCATGAAATGATCGCCATTGTCGGACCCTCAGGCAGCGGCAAGACTACGCTTTTCCGTATCATGCTCGGTCTGCTCTCCCCTACAGAAGGTTCAGCCTCCGTACATGTCGGCGAAAAGACCTTTGCGCTTTCTCCCTCGACTCGTACGTTGTTTTCCTATGTTCCACAGGATAATATCATTTTTTCGGGTACCATCGCAGAAATGCTCCGTCAGGTGCGCCCTGATGCAACCGATGAACAGCTTTACAACGCCCTGCGCATCGCCTGTGCAGAGGATTTTGTCAGAAAGCTTCCTGATGGACTTTACTGCCGCATGCGTGAGCGCGGAAGCAGTCTTTCCCTGGGACAAAATCAACGCCTTTCGATCGCCCGTGCGATTTTGGCAGATGCGCCGATATTGTTGCTCGACGAGGTCACCTCCGCACTGGATCTTCAGACGGAGCGAAAAGTGCTGCAAAATATTGCGTCCCTACAAAATAAAACCTGCATCATTTCCACGCATCGTCCAAGCGTGCTTTCCCTGTGTGATACGGTTTATCGCATCCGAAATACAAAATTTGAGGTTCTTCCTGAAGAAGAATTGAAGCAAATGCAAAAAACAGCGCCTGCATAAGGCGCTGTTTTTCGATTGACAAAAGCAAAAAGACATTGTATTATTAGCAAATAAACACCACCGCAAATTCCGATTTATCGAGCTGTTGGCTGCGTTTTGACACCGTAGGGGCGCACGACTCTGTGCGCCCGTGCAGGCACTTCGTGTGGGCGGACAGAGTCGTGTATAGTGTAGTAAGATAGTTTACACAATGTGCAAGGACATGGTTTACAGTTTTTGATATAATCAAGGCATACAGAAGAGAAAGGGTGTATTTGTATGTCTTGGAAGGAAAGGACTGTAGAACAA
>SVKY01000076.1 GCA_015068235.1 Oscillospiraceae bacterium | reverse complement strand
CTTATACACTCAAACGAGCTTACTTATTAGAGGGCGACCCAAGAGCAAATGTGTAAACCATGTTGTTGCGCAATCTGTAAACCATGTTGCTCTTGACACATGACCCTCCCCTACAGTTCAAAATTTGAATTTCAGCGATAAATCGGAATTGGTTCATTATTTTTATTGGGTAACAGTATTAAATGAATCGTTTTGCGGGTAAATTGAAACTGCCATAGAAAAACAGACCTGACACAGCAGGTCTGTCTTGTTGTTAATGATGCAATTTTGTTTCTGTGATGACGTTTTTCTCAACCTTAAACACTTTATCGCAGTGCTCGATGGTCGTCAGGCGGTGGGCAACAATGATCATCGTCTTATTGCCGCTCAAGCCCTTGATGGATTCCATTACCGCCGCCTCAGTTTCGTTGTCCAAGGAGCTTGTCGCCTCATCAAAGAACAATATCTCCGGATCGTGATAGAGGGCTCTTGCAATACCGATTCTTTGACGCTGACCACCGGAAATGCGCACGCCTCGTTCACCGACAACGGTGTCCAAGCCTTCCTCCAGGGAGCGCACAAAATCCGCGATCTGTGCATTCTCCAAAGCCTTCCAAACCGCCTTATCGTCAATCTGATCCTCCGGAATACCAAGCGCAACATTCTTACGGATGGTCTCGTCCGTCAGATAGATCGTCTGCGGAATATAGCCAATGTGTTTCTGCCATTCAGCGTAATCCTCATGGATATCCAGTGTTCCGTAACAGATCGTACCCTCCTGCGGCTTCAAAACGCCCAAGATCACGTCCACCAAGGTCGTCTTGCCTGCGCCGGTCACACCAATGATGCCGACCGAGGTACCATGAGGAATATTCAAATTAACATTCTTTAGCACAGGCTCTTCTTTTTCGGGATAAGTAAAGGTGACATTTTTTACGAAAATATCATTCTCCTTGCCAAGTGCAACTGTTTTCTTTTCAGCCTTCTTGCGAGCGATCTCTTCTTGGCGCTCCTTTTCCAGCTTTTCGGAGTCGATAAGCTCTTCATAAAGCGACTCCAATGCAGGCAAGGCGTAGGTAATGCCGTTGATATGTGCATTAATACTGTTGGCGCGAGGTAGCAGACGAATTGCCGCAACCGCAAATGCCGACAAGCCCGGCACAAGCTCAACTAATTCCTCACCGCTGACGATCTTAATGGCAATCACGCTCAAAATACCGCCCATGCAAAGCGTCTCAATCAACCTTGACGGTATGGCAGAAAGTATCGCATAGCGGCGCTTGCGGTATACCATTTCCTGACCTGCTGCGGTATAAACATCGGCAAAAAACTGCTCTCTGCCCATGATCTTGACTTCCTTGATTCCGCCCATGGATTGGAGAATCGCCTTCATCATCTTCGCAGTAATCTCACGATCCTCCTGACCGAAGGTGCGGATCTTTCTTCTGACGATCAAGAAATATACTGCCGAGCAGAACGAAAGAGCGATCATAACGGCAAGCGTCATCCAAGGATCGACCGCAAATAGGTAAACCACCAAAAACACAATGATCAAAATATCCGACACCAACGCAAACAATCCCGAGATTACGCTGAAGGCACTGTTGACATCTTGATTGATATTTCTTACGATCTCAGATGTGTTTCTCTGCAGGTGATATGTATAGGGCTTGTGCATATAGCAGGTGATCATTTTCGAGCCCAAACGGATGTGATTTTTATAATTAAATCTCGTCTGCAAACCTGTCAAGAACAGCAAAAACGCATTTTTGACCACGTAGATCGCAATCATCAAAAGCGTCAAAAACAGCAAAATATCCTTAATTTCCGTTGCGCCCGTGATGCTCCTAACGAGCTCAGCCCACCATGTGCCGTCGATCTGCGTGGGCGTGATCAAAATATTGACAAACGGCATGATCAGCGCAATACCGAAGAAATCCAACAATGTCGCAAAGAGCTGAAGCAAAAAAATCCCCAAAAACTGCCATCGCTGTTTTCTCGAAAAGATATACGACAGCATTCGAAAAATGTGCATACGTTTTCTCCTATTTATTGCATTTGGCTTATCTTAGCATACTTTTTTTCAAAAGTAAAGCGCTGCGCCCTTGTAAAATTGTTAATTTTGTTTTATAATATATTTGAATGTACCAGAAAGGAGCTGCACAATGATCGCACTGTGGATAATTTTAGGTCTGATCGTGTTGATTTGGCTGCTTCTTATGATTCCGCTTCGAATCTTTCTTCACTATGAAGAAGACTTTGATTTTCGCATAAAGTATGGAACAATCACAGTTTTCGACAGTACGAAGGAAAGGCCTGAAAATAAGCCCGATTCGACAGAAAAACAAAAAAAATCCTCTGATGGAATTGGAAAATTATTGGATTTTCTTGGTTTGTCGGAAATCAGCAGTATTGCAAATGCCAAGCATTCCGTTAGCTCATTGGGCATTGTCGGAACATTGCAAGCGGTATTTTCTGCCGTCAGACAACTCTTTTCCCGTATCTTCCGCTTGGTTCGGAAGGGCAGGTTCAAGAAATTCCGTCTGTCGATCCTTGTCGGTGACCAAGATAGCGGTGACGCCGCTTTGCAATATGGTAAAGTCTGCGCCGTTGCGTTTCCGCTGCTGTCACTCGTGAAAAACGTCATTCATTTTTCTGAACAGCAGGTAGACATCCGCTGCGACTATTCGTTGGAAGAAACACTTGTCCGCTTTGACGGTCAGCTCAATTACCGTCCATGGCATTTTGTATGCTTTGCCATGGGTTTATTTGTAAACTATATTAAAAATTCCGCTAAAAAGGAGAATTCGCATGAGTGAGCTTCTGAACATTTTAGATTACACTGCCAAGCAGACACACATGATGGCAACGCAGCAGTCCGTCACCGAAGCCCCGATCGTTATCGACGGCATCACCGTAATTCCCGTATCTAAAATATCCTGCGGTTTTTCCTTTGGCGGCTCAGAGGCAAAGGGCGGCAAGAAGGGTGAAAAAACGACTGCCGGCGCAGGTGCCAAGGTCAGCAAAACGCCACTGCGTTTTATTGCCATAGTGGATGGAAATTTACAGGTTTTGGATGTAGATGAAGAATCTGCCAAAAAGAAGGGCATCGTTGGTGCAATCAAGCCGATGCTTGCAGCCTTCAAGGAAAAACGGGCAGCCAAAAAGGCAGAAAAGGAAGCTAATACACCGTAAAAAATTGCCTCTGCCCAATCGAGCAGAGGCAATATCATATTATCACAATCCCAAGCCTTTTTGCAGGTTCACAACAAAGTCCTGCACATTGGTCACGATGCCACGAGCAGAGAGGCTGCCACGGTCAGCGAGCTTATTGACCATGAATTCAGACACGTCAACGCAGTAGAAATAGATCTGTCGCACAGTGCCGTCGGGCATCACGCGATACGATGGTGTCATATTGCCCGTTGCGATGGTGTGAAGCATCGTTGCCATACAGATCACAGTCGTAGCCGAGCGAATCTCGTCACGCATTGCATTCTGAGCCTCGTAAACATCAGCAAAAACAGGGGGAAGCGGACCATCATCACGGATTGAGCCGCCCAAAACATAGGGCACACCATACTTTTCGCAATTATAAATGATACCGTTGTCGATGTTCTCATTCTTGATAAACTCAGAAATGCTGCCGTGATAGCGCACACGGTTAATCAGATCCAAATGATTATAATGACCGTTAGGCATCGACTGCTGGGTATAGATATCCTGTCCCAAAGCGGTGCGCAGATATGCGCCCTCGAGATCATGCGTTGCCAGGGCATTGCCTGCCAGGATCGCATGGACATAGCCATTTGCAATCAGCTTGCTCATTGCATTTCTCGCATCGGCATCAAAAGCAAAGGCAGGACCCATGACCCAAACGATCTTGCCATGCTCACGCTCATACTTCAAAAGCTCATAAAGCTCGTCATAGTCCTTGGAAAATGCCGTTTCACGGGAGCGGTTCTGACGGAACGCAAAGACATCTCCCTGCGCTTTTGCTTCACTAAAGCCGTTGGCATGAACATAGATGCCATCCTCGCAGTTTTCCGTTCTGCCGGTGACGATCAAATCGCCCTGCTTCAAGACACGGAATTCTCGAACGTGGATCTTTCCGTTTTCATAAACAGGCACACAATCCATGCGGCTCTCCTCGGCAAGCAGCCAAGCGCCGTCTATCTTAAAATATTCGGGGAAAATGCTCAGTGCATGGTAGCCCTCGGGTGCAACACCGTTAAACGGAGCAGGCACAAGAACTGCGTTGGGTGCATTTACAAACTTCTCCTGAGAAAAATCGGGAGCTGTATATTTTTTTAATTCGAACATAACACTCTCTCCTTTTGTTTTTATCCAGTATACCTTATTTTTCCGTTTCTTTCAAGAGGGAGTTTTGCGTTTTGGAGATTGATTTTTAACTATGAAACATATTGTAGCAGGCATATTTGCCCAAGTCGATGCCGGAAAAACGACCCTTTCCGAAGCATTGCTTTTTGAAACCGGACAACTCAGGCGGCGTGGCAGGGTCGATCATGGTGATGCTTTTTTGGATCATCACAACTTAGAGCGCAGCCGAGGCATCACAATTTTTTCCAAGCAAGCCCGTTTCTCCATCCATGATCTGTCCGTCACTCTGCTTGATACGCCCGGACATGTGGATTTTTCTCCCGAGGCAGAGCGTGCGATGCAGGTCTTGGACTACGCTGTTTTGCTCATCAGCGGTACAGACGGTGTGCAGGCGCATACCCAGACGCTGTGGAAGCTGCTTCGCCGATATCATATTCCGACATTTGTATTTTTCAACAAAATGGATCTGCCCGATACGGACCGGGAGCGCTTACTTGCCGACGCCAAAGCGAATTTAAGCGAAGGCTGCGTTTGTTTGGACGACACTGAATCCGTTGCGCTGTGTGACGAGGCGGTTTTGGAGCGGTATTTGGAAAGTGGAGATTTATCAGATACCGACATTTCCGATATGATCCGAAATGAGAAGCTGTTCCCCTGTCTCTTCGGCGCCGCACTGCACTCAGATGGTGTGCAGGAGCTTTTGCAAATGCTACAAGCATATACTCGCACGCCCGATTATCCCGAAGAATTTTCCGCAAAGGTCTATAAAATATCCCGAGATACACAGGGAAATCGCCTCACTTTTTTGAAGCTCACAGGCGGCATCTTACGTGTACGTTCGATGCTGGGCGAGGAAAAGGTGCATCAGCTTCGTTTGTACTCAGGCGCAAGCTTTACGCAGGTGGAACAAGTAAACGCAGGCGAGGTATGCGCTGTTTTAGGTCCTCAGAAGCTGCAAATCGGTGATCGCATCGGTCTTGATCAAATGCGCTCAGTTCCCTATCTTACTCCTGTTATGACCTACCGCATCGTTCTTCCCGAACAACAGGACGTAAAAACCGCATTGGAAAAATTACGCCAAATGGAGGAAGAAGAACCTCTTTTGCACATCGTGTGGGATGAACGGCTGCGCGAGATCCATGCGCAGATCATGGGGCAGGTACAGATTGAGGTCTTGCAAACGCTTGTCGCAGAAAGATTTGATATGCAAATTCAAATCGACCACGGCAGAGTCTCCTACCGTGAGACCATCGCAGAGACTGTGGAGGGCATCGGACATTTTGAACCTCTGCGTCACTACGCGGAGGTGCATCTGTTGCTTTCTCCCCTGCCTCGTGGAAGCGGCTTGGTCTTTGACAGCACGCTCAGCGAGGATACTCTCGATCGTAATTGGCAGCGTCTGATCCTCACACATTTAGAGGAAAAAACGCATTTGGGCGTTTTAACGGCTTCTCCCATCACAGATATGAGAATCACACTTGCCGCAGGACGTGCGCACCTAAAGCACACCGAGGGCGGCGATTTCAGGCAAGCAACTTATCGTGCCGTTCGGCAAGGATTAATGCAGGCAGAGAGCATTTTGCTTGAACCGTTTTACCGTTTTAAGCTCTATGTTCCCGCCTCGCAGATCGGCAGAGCCATCAACGATATCAGAGCAATGGGTGGCACATTTGCATCCCCCGAGGATCGCGGTGAAATGATGCTTTTGGAAGGGCGTGCACCTGTTTCCGAGATGCAAGCATATATGTCACAGGTCATTTCCTACACAAAGGGTCAGGGCAAGCTTCTTTGCGAGGTAGACGGCTACGAGCCATGCCATAACGCCAAAGAGATCATTGACAAAATGCAGTACGATCCCGAAACCGATGTAGAAAACACGCCCGACTCCGTCTTTTGCTCCCACGGTGCAGGCATCAATATCAAATGGAATGCCGTTGCGGAGCATATGCACTTGGAAAGTGTTTTAAGGTCCAAAGCACCCGATACTCCCGTGCGCATTAGAACGCAAAATCTTGACTTAGACGAAAAACTCTTGCAGGAGATCATGGAGCGTGAGTTCGGTCCCGAAAAATACGCATTGCACCGTCCCACGCAGACGGATACCTCTCCCAGTGTCAGCCTCCCTTCGATCAAAAAGGAATACCTGATCGTTGACGGCTATAATATGATTTTCGCTTGGGATGGCTTGAGGCAGCAGGCACAAACCGATCTGTCAGGCGCAAGACAGCGTTTGCTGGATATTCTGAGCAATTACAGCGGCTATCGGGAAAACGAATTGGTCGTTGTATTTGACAGCTACCGTGTCAAAGGCGGCATTGGTTCTAAACACCGTCACGATAATCTGCGCGTGGTCTACACCCAAGAGCATGAAACTGCCGATGCCTATATCGAAGCGCTGGTCGGCGAAATTGGCAAAAATTACAACATTCGTGTTGCCACCTCGGACGCATTGATCCAGCTCTCTGCGCTCAGAAGTGGTGTGCTTCGCATCTCGGCAAATGAATTTTTAGCTGAGATCGAGCGTGTCAATGACAGCATTGCTCTTATCATACGTGGTTTGCGCGAGGAAAGTCGTCGTGCATCCATCCGTGAAAACCCATTAAAAACAATCAAGCAAGAGTAAGTATCTCCGATCTTATGCTGCATAAGACTACCTGTTTTATCATTCTTATACCAATCACCAATTAAAATGCTCAAAAGCATTTTAATTGGCAATATGCGCATTTGTGATTGGTATGAGACGTGTTTTTGCGATTCTTACTTTATACTAATTCTTAATAAAACGGTTTCATCGT
>SVKY01000075.1 GCA_015068235.1 Oscillospiraceae bacterium | reverse complement strand
GGGCGTTTCTGTACTCCGCGATATCCGGAATCTCCGTATACCACTTCATCGTCTTCTCGCAGCAGCTTCGCTGTTTGAGTTATATCATGTTCATTGGCCGGAGTGACGGTGATTGTATGAACCAGCCTACTACCTGCATCTACACCGATATGACACTTCATTCCAAAACGCCATTCGTTGCCCTACTTCGTTTGGTGCATTTCGGGATCTCGTGCCTTTTGTGCATTTTTCGTTGAGCTGGGAGCGTTGATAATGGTAGCGTCTACGATTGTGCCACCTCTCATCATGTGACCCGTTGCAACCATTACTCGGTTGATCGCATCGAAAAACAGCTTGTTCAAACCGTGAGCCTCCAACAGATGGCGGAATTTGCACAGCGTTGTTTCATCCGGAACAGCTTCCGTCATGAAGTCAATGCCAGTGAAGGTGCGCATAGCATAGCTGTCATAAATGGCATCCTCGGTTGCAGGGTCGGACAGATTGAACCAGATTTGAAGCAGATACATCCGCAGCATTTTCTCGATCCCCATCGGCGGACGACCACGTTTTCCACTGGGATAGTAGGGCTCGATGACTCCTACCCACTCATCCCACGGAATGATTTCATCCATGATTTCCAAAAATTCTTCTCGCTTGGTTTTCTTCTTGCGGAAACTATACTCGATGTCCGTGAATGTTTCTTGCTTCATTGTGCTGCACCACCATTGTTTTGATGGCTTTATTATACCATATTTGGAACCGATTTGGTAGTGCTGATTAAATCAGAGGTTCCTTAACCCTTTGCCACTCCCGGTTGCCATTTCAACAATTCTATATTTTTGACCATTCTCCAAAGCGGCTTGAATAGCAGTTATTGCTTTTTCTTGATGTGGTCGTAATTGGATTGCTTTCATACTACGCTTTAACATATCGGGTCGTTCTGGATTGCCCGATCTTCTTAATTTGTCCGTCTCTTACCATCTTGCTCAATACTGCTTCGACGGTTGTAGGGCTGACATCTGGTAAGATACTGCAAATATCTGCTTTAGAAATCGGTACTAAGCTATTGAGAACGGTCGTTTCGATTCGCGCGGTCTTTGTAATCTTCTTGCCGTGGACTACAGCAAAACGCTTGTCCAATTCCTTATAGCACATATAGAGTGCGGAAAGAAAATTCTCAATAAATGGAATATAAGAGTTCTGGTTTTCGTGCCAACCGATAGAGGATTCTCTCAATGCTTCGTAATAATATGCCTTATAATTGTTGATCTGCTCCTCAAAGGAAACATACTTTCCTGCATCATAGCCGTTTTTATAAAGCAACAACAAGGATAGCAGACGTGACATTCTGCCGTTACCGTCCCGAAAAGGGTGAATGCACAGAAAATCAAGCACAACGCAAGGAATCAGCAACAACTGATTGATGTTTGTATTGTTGCGAGCTTCCATATAAGCAAGCTCCAACTGTTCCATTGCCTCTTTTACCTCAGCGGCTGGTGTGGGCTTAAATCGGACTTTTCTGTTGCCTTGCTTATCTTCTTCAATAATATAGTTATCGCCCGTCTTGTACTGACCGCCGTACTCGTAACCGACAATCTGCATCATAGTTTCGTGTAATCTTAAGATATCGCTTTGCCGCAGATCCAAAGAATCGTGGTGTAAATGAATTGCATTTAGGGCATCTCTATAACCAGCGATTTCACCTTCCGTATGATTTAAGGGTGCGCTGTCCTGATTCACAATAGCGGCAATACGCTCATCACTGGTAACGATACCCTCAATAGCATTGGAACTCTTGACAGACTGTACCTTTGCTACTGCTTCCAGCTCAGTAAATACTTTTGCATACTCTTCTTTTCTTACACCTGCCATTGTTTTTAATGACGCAATACTGGATGTAAGATTGATCAGGTTCGCTGGTAACAATCCGGTATTTAAAAAAGAATAGTCAAACTTTCTCATAGTTGTCCCTCCGTTTCTGCATATCATTATAGCATAGTATGTGCAGAAACTCAAGAGTTAATGCATAATTAATTTTCGAATATATGCAGAAACACTTTTTACTTGCCAAATGAAGTGTTGCTTTTTATATTAACTTCGCATTCTTAAAAATAGAAAGGTGGAGTTTATGGCAGGCAAAAGAAAAAGACTGCAGCGCAAGCAACTCGATATATTGTTTGCGTTAGGCAAGGTACAAACAGAACAAATGAAAGGGCGTGATAAAACTATGTCACAAAAGAAAACCGAATATCGGCAGGAGGTGAAAAGTGAATGACGGCAGTAATTTACGCAAGATATTCTTCGGACAGTCAGCGCGAGGAAAGCATTGACGGTCAACTCCGTGAGTGTATGGCATTTGCAGAAAGACAAGGTATTTCCGTCATTGATACCTACATCGACAGAGCATTATCTGCCAAAACAGACAACCGACCGCAATTCCAGAAAATGATTGAACTTGAGACCACCAAAGAAGAATTGGAATTAAAGATTATTAAAGAAGAACTGAAACGCCCTCCTCTTACCAAAGAGGGTCTGATTCTCTGGCTGCAGAGATTCCGCAGCTTAGATACAACGAAAAAAGAACACAAGCAAAGACTCATTGACAGCTTCGTGAATGCAGTGTATGTATATGACGATAAGCTGGTTCTGATCTTTAACTACAACGAAGCAAATACCACCGTTACTCTCGATGAGGTAAATGGTTCGATTATAGAATGCTCTGGCACACCAAAAATCCGAACGTCCCTTTGGGTCGTTCGGATTTTTCGTTTTACACTGTGAGAGGGTCATGACCCTCCCCTACAGTGGTTGATACGTTCTGCCCGGTAAATCGGAATTTGATGGTACGGCTGTTGGCAGAGTGCTTTGGATTGTTGCGGTAAGCAAGGGAGGCTTTGCGGTTTTTTCGCTCGCGGGGTGTCAAAGACAATGCACATGTTACATTAGCCAGTGACGTAAATCGTGCGCAATGCGCAAATTTTGAATTTTTCGGATTGCTTTTCCTGCCATATGGAACGCAATATTTTCATTTCCATGCGTATAATTTTGCCGAAGCTATACTATATTAAAACGGGCGAATGTCCCGACTGCTGTAATGGCAGAATATATGAAAAGCGGAGGTATTTATGGACAGACTTTTTAAGCTGAGACACAATCGGACAAAAGTTTCCACAGAGGTCATAGCCGGACTGACCACATTTTTCGCAATGTCCTACATCATCATTGTCAATCCGAGCATCCTTTCCGCGTCCGGTATGCCCTGGGGTGCAGTTTTCCTCGCAACCATCATTTCAGCGATCATCGGCACGCTTGTGATGGGTCTTGTTGCCAACGTTCCTTATGCACAGGCACCCGGCATGGGCTTAAATGCCTTCTTCACTTATACGGTTGTCTTCTCGCTGGGCTTTACATGGCAGCAAGCATTATCCATGGTCTTTATTTGCGGCATTGTCAACATCATCATCACTGTGACAAAGCTCCGTAAATATATTATCAAAGCAATTCCGGAAAGCCTGCAAAACGCAATCGGCGGCGGCATCGGCGTTTTTGTTGCCTACATCGGTTTTTTGAATGTCAAAGCGGTCATAGACGGTGCCGAGACATCGATCATCACCTTTGCCGCCGGGGTTCCCGAAATTGCAAAGCTGAATCAGCCTGCATTTTGGGTATTTCTGATCGGTCTTGTGCTGATCGCAGTACTGCTTCTTCTGAAGGTCAAGGGCGCAATTTTGATCTCCATCGTTGCAACCACGCTGATCGGCATTCCCTTCGGCGTGACGCAGATGGGCGAATCCTCCACAAGCTTTATTGACGCTTGTAAGGAGCTTCCGACCACCTTCCTGGCAGTCTTCCGCGAGGGCGGCATCGAAAGCCTGTTTACGGATCTGTCAAAGCTTCCGCTTGTTTTGATCACCGTTTTTGCTTTCTGCCTGTCTGATACGTTCGATACCATCGGCACCTTCATCGGAACCGGCAGACGCAGCGGCATTTTCACCGAGGAGGACGAGAGAGCAATGGAAAGCGGCGCAGGCTTCAAGTCCAAGATGGATAAGGCTCTGTTTGCCGATGCAACCGCAACCTCCATCGGCGCTCTGATCGGCACCTCCAACACAACCACTTTTGTTGAAAGTGCAGCCGGCATCGGTGCAGGCGGACGCACCGGTTTGACCTCTGTGGTCGTGGCAATGTGTTTCGCAATTTCGGCATTTTTTGCAGGGTTTATCAGTGCGATTCCGGCAGCGGCAACGGCACCTGCCCTCATCGCCGTTGGTATCATGATGCTCTCTGCATTTAAGGACATCAACTGGGCAGAGCTGGATGAAGCGGTTCCGGCATTCTTTGCGGGCATCTTCATGGCGCTGTGCTACAGCATTTCCTACGGCATCGCATTTGGCTTTGTGTTCTATGTGATCGTAAAGATCTGCAAGAAGGAAATCAAACAAATCCATCCGATTCTTTGGGCTTCGACCGCATTGTTCGTATTGAACTTTATTCTCCTCGCAACCCTGTAATATAAATAGCAATACTATTCCCCAATAAAAATTATTAACAAATTCCGATTGATCGAACAGAACGTAGCAACCACTGTAGGGGAGGGTCATGACCCTCCCGTGTGCAGGAACGATCGTAATTGTTGATAATTATCGTAACACATTACGTTTTCACATTGGTTTGCTGCGAAATTTTACCGTTTTCTGTGCGGGAGGGTAGCGAAGCGGAGGGAGCGGTAGTGAATGACAGCCCGGTGGGCTGTCAGAGCCGCGACCTGACCGAGCCGCAGCGAGACCATGACCCTCCCCTACAATGTAAAATGATAATCTCACCGAGCAATCGGAATTTAATCAATACTTTCTATCAGATTATAGTATAAGACGCTGCCTCGCAGAGCTGAGGCAGCGCCTTTTTATGGAAGCTTGACATTCAGGAACCGTGTGCTGCAAGCATTCTGTTACAGTTAGATTATCAAAGCAAAGCTTATTACAGCTCCCAGCTGCTGAGCCAGTCGGAAAATTCCTGATAAACCGCCTTAAATTCTTCGCTGAGCGCCTCTCCATTGGTCAGAGTGTAGACGTAATCCTCCGTGTCAAACATTTCGACATACTGATACTCTGAGGTATAATTTCCGTTTTCCAGCTCTGCCAACGCTTTTTGTGCCAAAGCATTCGCCTTTTCGATGTTTGCAACAAGATCGCTGAATGCCTCGCCGTCTACCGCCTCGATACGCTCGATCAAGCCTTCAAAATATCCCTCCTGATAGCCGTAGTTCCACTGTGCGCCATCCGTATAAATATAATGCTCGGCATCGCTCGCATAGAGATAATAGCCCGGAACCTCCTCGCCGTTTTCGTTGGTATATGTGTTGACGTAGTAGGTATTCCACGTACAAAGGAAGTTTACATAATCATACATTTTATAGATATCCGACACGATATCACTATTGGCAATCTCTTGCCAAAGCTGCATTTCCTCAGACAATTCCTGCGACTGAATGATGGTATAATCGGCATCTGTGATCTTATAATTGAATTCATAGCCGTAGGAGTCGGTAAATGGCTCATCCTCCGACGGCGCAACCACCAGGGTTCCCGTGACCTTGATCGCCTGTGCCGTATAGTCGAAGGCTTCCGACGCCTTGGGATAGACCTCGATCGTATTGGAAAGCTGGGAAGTATTCGGCACACAGAACGGACAATTCTGATAGGGCAGGTTCATCAAAAACATGAACGAGCCGTCTACCGGAGAGCTTGTTGCCATATAGCCGTTGATCGTAACGGTTTGACCGTCCAGCGTTTTGAGATAATCATAGCCGGAGGTCTCCTTGAAGCTAAGCTTCACGATTTCGCCGGAATTTTCGCTTTGCATTTCGCCGGCACAGCCTGTTATCCCCAGAAGCAGCACGGCAATCAGCAGAAACAATCCTGTTTTTCTCATTTTTTGCCCTCCTTAGCCCGCAATACTGTCTTTTTTTGCCATAAAATAAGTGGCAACCAAAGTCGGAAGAATACTGATCAAAAATACACCGCCCAATATAGCAAGCTCTAACGGATAAATTTTGCCGGTATCAAGCACCACACCCATGGAAGAAACATAGTCGTTCATAAGGCTCAGGCAAAGCCGACTGATGCCAAAGGCAAGTGCCGTAGAAAGTGCGCCAATCAAGCTGTTCTGAATCACATAGAGCAGGTTGATTTTTTTCATGCTCACACCGATCAAACGCATAAGCGAGATTTCTTTTGCGCTGTGGTACATGTTCAGCAGCGTGATGATGGAGATGACCATAATGTTCATGATCAAAATAATTGCGCACAGAACAAAGACGATGTATTTCGTATTATCCGCATCGCTCAGGATATCACGCACTACGGACATCGGCTCAATTGCCTGCATGGTAATATTATCTTCTCCATTGGCAATGATTTTCCCGTCGTATTCCTGAACAAGCTGCATTGCAAAGCCCGGATTTTTTGTATTGACCAAAACGGCGCATACTGTGCTGTCACTTTTTTCATGCCCGTGCGTCTCATGCTCCTCCTCGTGTTCTTCCTCATGCTCCTCGTGCTCGTGCATTTGCCAAAGCGTGCGGATCTGGGTAAAGACAACGTTGTCATAGGACGAATGGCTTTCTGCCAAAATGCCGACCACAGTCAATCCCTGTGCATGCCGCTGCGTACTGCCGACGGAATGACTTGTGTAGATCGTATCACCGATGCGCAGTGAGTTATATTTTGCAACATTGCTTCCGACTACGACCTGCAGCTGTTCGGAATCCTCAAACATCACGCCATCGGAAACCGTCCTGTCTCTTAAGAATGCCGAGGTGGTGCCGACCACCTGATAGCCGTTGTAATTATCTGCCATGGCATAGGGAATGGCAGAATTTACTCTGCTGTCCTGCTGCAGCTCAGAGACCACGGAATACGGCACCGTTCCCAAAGGAGATTCCGCAAAATACATCGTGTTCATCGCAAGCTGCGTACTGCTTCCTGCCGGACCGATGATGACAGAATAGTAGCCTGCATTGCTTGTAATGCCATCGCTGACCTGCGAAGAAACGTTATATGCCAGCACGCCGACACCTGCCGAGATCACGATCGAAAGCACGACCAAAATGATTTGCAGTTTTTTGATCGCCATATTTTTCAGAGCAAACTGAAACATCTCAAGTTTCCTCCTTTCTGACGATATCACGCATGCCGCTTGTGATCAGATTCATGTCAAGCACTTCATCAAAATACTGCACAAGGCGATCGTCATGCGTAACCGC
>SVKY01000014.1 GCA_015068235.1 Oscillospiraceae bacterium | reverse complement strand
TTCCGCCGGCTCCGTAGATTCCGTCGGCTCCGTAGATTCCGTCGGCTCCGTAGATTCCGTCGGCTCCGTAGATTCCGTCGGCTCCGTAGATTCCGTCGGCTCCGTGGATTCCGTCGGCTCCGTAGATTCCGTCGGCTCCGTAGATTCCGTCGGCTCCGTAGATTCCGTCGGCTCCGTGGATTCCGTCGGCTCCGTGGATTCCGTCGGCTCCGTAGATTCCGTCGGCTCCGTAGATTCCGTCGGCTCCGTGGATTCCGTCGGCTCCGTGGATTCCGTCGGTTCCTCTGAAGGCTCTGTCGGTTCTTCAGGTTCAGGCGGCGCATCCTTTACGTCAATGACCGTGAATCCAATCTCATAATTCCGTGCAAATGGAGCATAAAAATCGATCAATGTATACTCCGGACACGTCGCATAGGTCTTATCCAAAAGATCCGATAGCATCTGTTTCCCCGCCAACCCCTCCAAGATCGGTGCTGTGCGCTCATGCTTCATCACGACCTTGCGAATCTCCGCAGGTGCAAAGCTATAAATGCCGTATTTGGCGCTCGGGCAATACACAATATCCTTGATCAGCGCAAAGGTCAGCGCCTTCGTCCATGCCAGGAAAGCCTCCTCGCTCTTGTCCGTCTCATTGCGCAGCCATGTCAGGCGTGTCTGCCCCATGGAAAGTGCAATGCCGATGGTGTTGCCGCCGGTTCCCCAACAGCTATAGCCAAAGAGGTTTTCCACCGGCATATTTTCCAGCAAGGAATCAAACGTCAGCTTGGTACCTGAAGTATCGATCACGATGGTCGGGATCTGATTTTCATTATTCTCGATCCACGCCTGCATAAATTCATCCGCAGGCTCCTGCCCTGAAATTCTGGACAGGACCAGCACCTGCGCATCTGCATTCTTCTCCACGCAGGTCATGCCGAGCGCACGAATATGCGCCTGCACCGCCTCACGCAGTGTGCCTGTATCGTACATATCGACGATCGCATCCTCCTTGCCGCCGAAATAACGCACCTGCAGCTTGGCATGGTCGTTGTAATAATCGGCATAAGCTCTGGAGATGCACATCATTCCCAGCTCATCCGTACCGCAGAACAAATGCGCATTTTCGCCCATATTTGCGCGCAAAAATGCGATTTCGTTGGTTTGAATGGAATTGTTCGGATAGGAGTCATCCACGCCAAAAAAGACCCCTGCAAAATTTTCGCTCTTTTTGAGCAAATATTCCGCCAAAACAAGCTTTCTTTTTCTCGTGGCGTGATAGCATTCGAGGCGTTCTTCGCTGATATCCGGCTCGATCAGGTTGCCCTCGATATCGTTCTGGTAGCCTGCAACGATGTTCTCGATCGTCAGTTCTTCGCCACTCAGCTCCGCTCGTTCCACCGAGCCATAGGTTCGAAACGCATCATATTCTGCCTCATCTCGTCCCAAATAGTTGATGGTCGTTGTTGCAAGCCGTATCACCGTGTCGAAGATGTAAACCGGCTTACGTTCGGACAGCTCCGCAAGATAATCAATGATTCCATATTCAATCGAAAGCTCATGATGCGTCATCTCTCGGCTAGTAGCCAAACCGCCCGAAAGCATCTGATCCATGCTGATAACAAAGAAATCGCAATCCGCTTCCACTTCCTTCAGCCACGCAAGCAGCCCCTCACGGTCGCCGTAGGTCGTTCCGTTCGGATTGAGCGATTGTCCGTCCATACGGGTCGCATACAGGCTCTCATCGGGCATCACGATCGTGATATCCGCACCTTCCATCTGCAGCCTTGTGCGCAAATTGTTGACCGGACGGTTGTCCAGCGGAATATAGGCAAATCGCAACAGTTCCATTTCCAAAATATTCACGCAGAAACGGTGCATGATCGCTGCAAGCACCGCACGGGTCGCATCTCCACGCGGTTGCAGATATACCTTTCCCTTTTCCAAGCTGCCGGTGATCAAGCCTCTGTCGATCGCCCAAAGTATCGCCTCATCTGCCCAATCGCTGACCTTGTTGCGGTCGGGATAATCGGGGATCTCTCCCGTTACGCTCACATCTCGGTTCCGGCTTTGGCTATAGCGATATAGAATTGCCGCAAGCTGTTCACGGCTGAGCGTATCATTCGGGCAGAATTTTGTTTCACTGACACCATTGACGACCTTTTCCTCCACCGCCCAAGCAACCGCATCGGAATACCACTTCCCCTGCGGCACATCCTTAAACGGTGCAGGTTCGGATACCTTCGGAGAGCCCGTCATACGGTACAGGATCGTAACAAGCATCGCTCTGGAGGTCACCGCCGTGGGTGAAAACTTCGTATCAGAGGTGCCGTTGACCAAGCTTCTGCTGTAGGCATACTGAACATCTTCGTAATACCACGCACTTTTCGCCACGTCATGAAACGGCATGGTCAGAAGTTCAACCTTCGCCGCCGTAGTGGGAAAGGCCCAAAAAGAGAGCAGCGTAGAAAAAAGCAATATCATAGAAATAATTCTTTTCATACAGTTTCCCCTTCGTATCAATTTTTCCAAGCGCCAAATTCCGATTTATCGAGCTGCTTGAATTGTCACAAACCGCCCAGTCACAGTCCTCGACCACGCGCAGCGAGCTGGGAGAGGTCACGGGGGGACGGTTGCGAGCACCGCCAGTGGTGCAAACCGAAACAGTGCACGCAGTTTCGATTTAATAGCAGAAATTTTGTTTTATTAAGTGCTTACACACGGTTATGGTGTCATATCAAACTCACCGATAGATCGGAATCATTTTATATGGCGGTGCTTTTCTCACAGTTTATCACAGTTCTTCCGTCTTTGTCAAGGCAGGGAAAAAAGACCTGCCGCAAAAAGCGACAGGCCCGTATAAAAACATATCAATCAGGGATCACATACCAACTGCCGTCGATCTCAACGACAGTGACCGAATACGAGTCGGATGCGGTCATGCCCCAAACGGAGTATTCATAAGAAACTCGGACATAG
Source organism: Oscillospiraceae bacterium (assembly GCA_015068235.1). GTDB lineage: Bacteria > Bacillota > Clostridia > Oscillospirales > Oscillospiraceae > JAZOXB01. The sequence continues at coordinate 38,706 of SVKY01000014.1, read as the reverse complement.
CGTGCATCTGTAACGCTGACGCCGTAATCCTCACGCATCCACTGATCTAAGTACTCCAGCTCGTAGCTGTCAACATCTTCGGACGACTTGATCGCAATATTATCTGCCTCAATACCGAGTGAGCCAAGCTCCTGCATAACATCTCTTTCAAACTCAGACTTCAGATCTTCATCGATCATGTCGGGATAGATTGCTGCCTCGCACATATCCCAATCACCGGTCAAAGAGCCTTCCACAAATGACAGTGCTGCATCCTCGGGGTTGCTAAAACCACTGCCGCCGCCCAAAACGAACAGCAATACGATCGCAATCACAGCAACGGAGACAGAGGCGATCAAAATGGTCATCCACATTTTCTTCTTGCTGTCTGCAGGTGCCTTCTGATGAGGCATACTTACAGGCTGCTGAGGATATGCAGGCTGTGGGGGATAATACTCCTGTACAGCAGGCTGCTGCGGATAGCTCGGGGGTGCATATTGCGGCTGCTGAGGATAACTCGGCTGCTGCGCCTGATTCAGCGGTGCACCACAGCCGGCGCAGAATACTGCACCATCAGCATTTTGTGTGCCACAGTTTCCACAAAACATAAATCTTTTCCTCCTTTAATTTCTTTCTTCGTATATTATACATTTTTACAAATCCGCTGTCAAGAACGTTTTGCACGCTTACGGAAAAAGCCTGCATAAATCAGCATGCCCACAATGGCAAAGAACAGCGCCATCATATAAGGCTCCTCCCACAGACTTTCAAAGAAGCTATGCACTAAGATGCCGACCAAGCCAGCAAGCATACCTGCACAAAGCGGCTTGTAAGAATTTTTGGAATTTCTGCCACAGGCACGGATGCCGTTCCACAACAGCCCGACAATGCTTGTCAAGAAAGCGCAAAGACCTGCAATACCGTTTTCCACGATCAACTTAACATAGTAATTATCGACATACATGTAGTCGAAGTTTTCGTTGATCTCATTTTGCGCGGCGACAGCTCCACCGAACATACCGTAGCCCAAGCCAACATCCCAGCGCTCATACTCATCAAGATAGGTGAACGCAGTTTCCCAGCGCTTTCCTCTGCCTGCACGGGCGTTAGATTCCTGAAATTCAGGCGTAAAGAGATAGGTGATCCTGCTTCTGACGAATGGCAGGAAGCATGCCGCAATGCCTGCAACGACCATCAAGCCGAAGAGTCTTCTGTCAACGATCAGGGCAAAGAGGACCGCTGCAATTGCCAAAGCAAGCCATGCACCTCTGGACATGGTAAACAGGCAGCCCAAGCACATGCAGATGCCGCAGAACCAGTAAAATACCTTCGTTGCGGTGTCGTCCGTTGCATACGCCATGCCGATCGCCATCGGCGCAAACAGGAGCATATACGCACCCATGATATTGGGATTGCTGAAAATGGAGAACACACGGGTACGGACAGCATCCTCTGCCTTGTCCGTCCACTCCGCGGGGATCTCCACACCGACCACAAACTGATAAATACCATGCAGCGCAAACAAGAATGCAATGGCGATCATCACCTTGTACATCAGCATGAAATCATCATCGTTGCGGATCAAGCGGCTGACGATAAAGAACAGCAGAATATACTGCATTGCCGCACGATAGCCCGTGAGGTTCACGCCGAAATAATGCGGCGTATAGCAGAAGGTCAATAGTGCAAGTCCTGCAATCATGTAAAAGCCGAGATAGACATCCATGGAATTGGCTCTGCCCTGCAAGGGTTTTGTGCTCGTCATGCGTTGATAGACGATCCAAATCAGGCACACGATCATCAGCGCTTCATCCCAAATACCTGCGATCGCTTCGATCTGCAAGCCGTCACGCAGGAAATAATCGATCGGAGTATAAGCTGCGATAATGATCAGCAAAATGCTCGTAAAGCCACCTTCAAGCAGCTTGCCGATCAAAAAGCTGCTCTGAAAATACCGTAAGATCGCGCCATAGGCACGTCTGAGGGCGCTGCCCTGCAAGGCTTCTCGCAAACCTGTCCCAAGTCGATGTAAGCCTTGGTTTATGCGGTTCAAACGCTTGCCGTAGACAGAGTCCTTGGCAATGGGCTTCGCCTTCAAAATCCTTGCGCAGAGCTGATAGGTCGCAGATTCACGCCACAGCCGCCCCAAAAAAGCAAACAGCCTTCCAAACGGGCAGCGCCCGAACCACAGACCGATTGCAGCACACATGCGCCAGATCAGGCTGTTTTTGATCAGATCACTCATCCGAGCTTCTCCATTGCATACACAACGCCTTCGATCTCCACATCAAGCGTCTTTACATTAAATACCTTACCGATGCGAACCTCCTGTGTGCCGATGGAGAATGCGCCGTTGGAATAGATCGCCTTGCCTTCCATCGTCATGGACAGCGCACCGTCTTGATATTCCCAAGTGGAAACCTTTGCATCAACGAGCTTGTTGCTGTTAAACAGGCGTGTCATGCTGATGATATTGCCGTCGAGCTCGGAGTCAGGGCTTGCCAAGGATGCCATGATGTTATTTGCAAGCTCCTCGGAAACATCCTCGCAGACCACGGTGAACACCAAATTCGGCTCACTAAGTGCTACATCACTGCCAAGCGTATTCTTGTCATCCGACAAAAATCGAATCGCAACAAATGCTACTGCGGCAATCAAAATCACGATCAGAATGATGTCGATGATGTTCAGCTTGCCGCCTTTTCCAAATAATTTCATAAAATACCTCCTATCGGGATTGTATCTTCCCGAATTTTATAGTAAAATAGATTATAACGTATTGTACAACGAAATTCAAGAGGATTACACCATGAAAATCATCCATATGATCTCCGGCGGTGACGTCGGCGGCGCAAAAACACATGTTTTATCCCTTTTGGCAGGTTTGAATAAGACCGAAACGGTGCATATGGTCTGTTTTACCGAAGGCGATTTTGCCAAAGAGGCTCGTCAGCTTGGCATTCCGACCACTGTCATCTCCGGCAACAACCTGCGAAATACCAAAAAACGCATTTTAGCCATGATCCGTCACGACGGCTATCAGGTCATGCACTGTCACGGCGCACGAGCCAACATGATGGGTCAGATGTTGCGCAAGAAAGCGCAAATTCCCGTCATCTCCACCATTCACAGCGATTATCGATTGGATTATTTGGGCAGACCCTTGGCGGCATTGACCTACGGCAACATCAACAAATGGGTATTGCCAAAATTTGATGCGTGGGTTGGCGTGTCCGACGGCATGAGAAAGCTTCTGACAACGCGAGGCTTTGATCCACAGCGGATCTATACACTATATAATGGTGTGGATTTCTCCGTCGAGCGTAAGACCTTGCCACGAAAGCAAGTTCTTGCTTCGATGGGCTTTGAAGAAGAAAATGTCGTATTTGGCATCGCCGCAAGAATCAATCCCGTCAAGGACATGACCACGCTCGTGCGTGCCTTTGCCAAAGCGCAGAAAAAATGCCCGAACATTCGCCTTGCCATCGCAGGCGAGGGCGAGGAAGAAGCTGCAATCAAGGCACTTGTCAAGGAGCTTTGCGCTGAAAATACAGTGCATTTTGCCGGCTGGGTCAAGGACATCGACAGCTTTTACCATGCACTGGATGTCAATTGTCTCACTTCCCTGTCCGAAACCTTCCCCTACGCTTTGACCGAGGGTGCAAGAATGAAGTGTGCCACCATCTCCTCGGAAGTCGGCGGTGTCCCCTACCTCATCGATGACGGTTTGAACGGTTTATTATTTAAGCCGCAGGATGTCGAGGCCTTGTCAGCGCATATGGTACGCCTTGCAGAAGATGCGGCGCTCAGGCAGTCCATGGGTGAAGCACTGTATGAAAAAACAAAACGTGATTTCTCCTTGGATGCCATGATCTGCAAGCAAAAGAGCATTTATGAAACCATCATCCGCCGTGCCGCCCGACCAAAAAATGTCCGCGACGGCGTTGTGATCTGTGGTGCTTACGGCAAAGGCAACAGTGGTGATAATGCCATTTTGAACGCCATTGTCGGACAGTTGCGCAGCATCGATCCCGATCTTCCCATCACCGCGCTCAGTCGTGATCCGACAGAAACCAGACTTTGCGCCAACGTTGATTCTATCTATACATTTAATCTTCGTCAGATCGGCAAACGCATGAAGCGCACCAAGCTCTATATCAGCGGCGGCGGTACCTTGATGCAGGATGCGACCAGCACTCGTTCTCTGGTTTACTATCTCTACAGCATTCGGCAGGCAGCCAAAAAGGGCTGTCGTGTCATGCTCTACGGCTGTGGTGTTGGTCCCATCAGCAAGGCAAAAAATCGCCGCCGCGCCGCCAAAACACTCAACCGCTATGCTGAGGTCATCTCAGTGCGTGATCTGTACTCCAAAGATTTCTTAAATGAACTCGGTGTCACAAAGCCAGAGCTTCATCTGACCGCCGATCCCGCGCTTTTGATCGATCCACCCGAAAGTGATGAGCTGCACAACTACCTGCGCCACTGCGGCATTGAACGTGACAAACACTATATGATGCTCGCCGTTCGCCCGTGGGAGGGCTTTGATGCGAAGATCGATGTCTTTGTGCACACCGCCGAATATGCGTATCAAAAATACGGTTTGATCCCTGTGCTTTACTGCATGGAGCCCAACCGTGACGAATTAGCTGCCAAAGCCGTTGCCCAAAGGCTCAAGATCCCGTATTTGCTCTTGAAAGCAGGCAGCAACGGTGAGGAGATCTTGACCTTGGTGCGTCGAATGTCCTTGGTCGTGTCGATGCGCCTGCATACGCTGATTTTTGCAGCGGGTCAAAATGTGCCTATGGTCGGCGTGGTTTACGATCCCAAGGTCAGCGGTTTCCTGGATTATTTGGAAAAACCGCATTATATCGCCTTGGAGACTGCCGAAAGCAACAAGCTTTTCGAATTAATCGATGCCGCCTTGTCAGAGGAAAACAGCAAAAATGATAATGTTGATCGTCTGCGCACCCTCGCCGCTGAAAACGGCGTTTTAGCACAGAAGCTATTAAAATAATGTGTGCTGAACAACGCAATCGCCCTTGCATGCCAAGGCTTTCAGGACGATTTTGCGTTGTTCAAGTGCAAGGTTTTTAGCGGTTTTACCGCAAAACCCTTGCACCTTTCCAACGAGTATCTTGATACTCGTTGGAAAAAACACAGTGTATAATGGCTGCAAACCTGTAAAAACGGATTAATACTACTTTCTGATAGAAATGTTTGATTTCTATCAAAAAGAGCAACGCTGACGCGTTGCAATTTTCGAGGACAGAAAATTGCAAAATCCCGTCTCATACATTCTTGACGCGCCGTCGGCGCTATAAAAATGTTATCAAACATTTTTATCAAGAATTAGTATAAAACAGCCGTTTTTACAGGTCTCCACAGCGTAGCTGTGGGGATAAGTCGCAGTAGCGACTTATTCAGCAGACATTAAAATAAGCAATGGGGCTGAAAAACAGCCCCATTGCTTTTTTATTCTTCGATTGCCATCAGCTTATCGACACGTCTTTGGTGTCTGCCGCCTTCAAAATCAGTATCCAGCCAAATGTCAACGATCTCCAATGCCAGCTTTTCACCAACAATGCCCTGACCAAGCGCCATCATATTGGTGTCGTTGTGCTGACGGGTCAATCGTGCGGAAACCGTATCGCTCAAGAGCGCACAGCGGATGCCCTTGACCTTATTCGCAGAGATCGAAATGCCGATGCCGGTGGTACAAATCACGATGCCGCGTTCACACTCACCGCTCGCAACAGCCTTTGCCGCAGGAACGGCAAAATCAGAATAGTCGCAGCTGTCGGTGGTGTTGGTGCCGCAGTCGAGCACCGCAAAGCCACGGGAAATCAAATGTGCCTTGACAGCATTTTTCAGATTCAAACCGCCATGGTCACAGCCCAAAGAAATTTTCATATCATTATCCTCCTAAATATCAGATAAAATGCTCCGCCAAAAATGTGATCGCGGGGATCACGGTAAAAACGATCACGAGCCACGAATTCTCACGCTTCGCAAACACACTCAACACCCAGCCAAGCAGCAGGGCAAGCATCGGAACGAGAAGATACATACCGCCAAGCAGCCAAATTCCGACAAAGCAGGGGATCAGCGACAGCAGCATGATGCACTGGCTGTCACGCCAACGGATGATGCCATGCACAACAGGAATCAGCGATACCGCACCAAGCAGGAAGAAGATCGCATCCCGGACAAGCACACCGGCAAGCGGATCCGTCACAAAGCGAATATGGCTCAGACGGGAGAACAGCTCCTCAAATACGACCTGCAAAGACAGGCGAATATCGAGCATAAGTGCCGGATCGTGCATTTTATGACAGCAATAGTATGCCCAGGCAGCCACAAACGCCGCAAAGAATGTGAAGAACAAAAACAGCAGCGATAAGCCCAGGCGCATTCCGCGACCTTTTTTCGAAGTCTTGCGCCAGCGGTAAATCTGGGCATAGATATAAGCCGCAAGGAACAGCGGGAGCAGCCAAAGCAGCGCCCAATAACGCAACAGCGCCAAGCCGTAGCACACAAGTGCGGCAAGAAGCGTCAGTGCACGCACGAGCAGACCGGAATCCGCATCCAGCGCCGTCCAAAGCCACAAAAACAGCAGTGACAGCATCGTAAATGCCGCCGCCCAGGCATTGCCGATCTGCATCAAGCCCGAAAGGATCGCAACACAAATTGCAGGCAGAGTGGAATCAAACATGCTGTGCAGCAGAAGATACACGGCAATTCCCAAAACCGCACACGGCAGCAGATAGCTTGTGATCAAATGCGGAAGGACTCTTTCAAGTGAGGGTAAGATCCCGTGATGCAAGTAAATACACAGGAAGCTTGCCATACGAAGCAGCGCAGCACAAACCCCCGACAAAAGCGCAAACGGCAAATCGCTCCAACGGAATTTATTGAGAGAAAGCGGTTCAAATTCCGGCTGATCGATTCGTGTCATCCATTCTGTCGTACCTCGAACCGGACGCAGGGAGACAAAATACGCCGGGACCAGGAAAATGGCAGCCAGCATATAAACACCGGTCAGGATCAAGATATTTCTGGAATATACATCGCTCAGTATCGTACTAAAATCCACAAAAACACCCCCACATGCAAAGACGAGCATTTGATTCCTTCTTCAAAACCATCATACCATAGTTTCGTTATTTTCGCAAGGGTGAATCCAAGAAAAATGCTACGTTCTGTCAAAAAAGCTCAAAAAAGGGACTGCAAAATGCAATCCCTTTCAGATATTATTCAGTGCGCAATGCGATAACCGGATCCTTCTTCGAAGCGATCTTTGCAGGGATCAAGCCTGCGATGAAGGTCAAAAGCATGCTGATACCGACAAGGATCACACCTGCATTCATCGGAAGCGATGCGACACTTGCCAGCGAGGTCAGGCTTTCGATGATCGCATTGATCGGTAGGATCAACAGCAGCGTAAGCCCGATACCAAATAGACCTGCCGTCAAGCCGATGGTCAGCGTTTCGGCATTGAACACACGGGAGATATCACGCTTCGATGCGCCGATAGAGCGCAAAACACCGATCTCACGGGTTCTCTCCAAAACGGAAATATATGTGATAATTCCGATCATAATGGACGAAACGACCAAAGAAACGGCAACAAAGGCGATCAAAACATAGCTCACGGCATTGACGATCGTCGTAATAGACGAGATCATCAAGCCAATATAATCCGTGTAGGCAAGCTGTTCATTTTCAGGCAAATCGGCATTGTAAGCGTCGATCAGATCGGAAAGCTTATCCTTTGCCTCAAAATCGACGGGATAGAGCTGAATGCCCGACGGATTTTCCAAGTCTGCCACGCCCATTTTGGAAAGATTCTTCTCATAGGTCGAGGCGGTACTCTCCATCATGGAATTCATCAGCTGCGTTGCAATGCTGTTATCGTCCATGCCCGAGGCACGAAGCTGCCCGATATAAGCGTCCATCTGCGCCTGCTCCTGAGCAGAAAGCGTCTGCATCATCGCCTCCAACTGCTCCATGGTGTAGCTCTGCGGCTGTGCATCGGTTGCAAAGGGCATTGCGGTAAACACGTCGATCTCGGGGTTCGCCTGCTGCTCCATGACGATCTGTGAGGTGTTGACCTTGTTGATCAAATGCGTCATCAAATCGCTGCGATAGCCCAGCACACCGCTCGAAGCAGGCACGCTGGCATCCTCCGCCGGACGAATGATGCCGACGACCTCAATGTCCTCACTGCGGTTGAGCAGGGTCAGCATATACGCATCGTCCTCAGACTTATCGAGCCAAATATTACCTTCTTTAACAAACACATCCGTGTTGGTCAGAAGCTTGAATTTCAGACCGATCATTTCATCAAAGTCATATTCCACGACACCGGTATCGAGCGAGACCTCTTTCCCTTCTGCCGTAGAGACCAACGCATTTTTGACCTCCCCGGCATCAAGAAGCCCCAGGGAATAGAGCGTGAAGTCCATAAACTGATTGTCTTCATCGACGATCAAAACGACCTCATTGTATTTCTCGGGCATTTTGCCTGCGATCACATCATATTGCGAGTTCAAAAGCTCCGCATTGTCGATCAGTTGCTGCCAAACATCGATCGAGATCGGGGACATTTGGATCAAAGAGCCTGTTGTTTCACTCTCCTGGATCATGCCAAGGTCGGTCAGAAAATGATTGGGATTGACCTGCGTGACCTTGCCGTTTTCGCCCAGGCGGTAAATATTCAGCGGTGTATCGTAAAGATAGTTGATATCGCTGGTCAGCTCATCGATGTTACTCTCACCGCTTTCGATATATTTCTTAAAATCGGCAAGATTGTTCGTTTTTGAGCCCGAGAGCATCACATCCAGCATTGAGTTCATCACGCCGATGGAATAGACATGATCCTCATCCCGGGGCACATCATTGGCGATCTCCCCCTGCCCCATCGTCATCATGGCAGACATATCCATCGAGGTTTTTTCCAGCGTAATGGGATAAGACGAAAGCGTTTCTGATTCCATGCGGTTGATCAGATTTTGCACACCGTTGGACATCGACAAAATCAGCGCAATGCCAATGATACCGATCGAGCCTGCAAACGAGATCAAAATCGTGCGTGTTTTCTTCGTCATCAGGTTCTTAAAGCTCAGGGAAAGCGCCGTAAAGAAGGACATGGAAGGCTTTTTGACCTTCTTTTTCTCCTTCGCAGGCTCACTCTTTGCCTCATACGGCATGGTATCGTCCGTGATCTTCCCATCGACCAAGCGAATGATCCTCGTGGAATACTCCTGCGCAAGCTCGGGATTGTGCGTGACCATGATCACCAGGCGATCCTCGGCAACCTCCTTCAAAAGCTCCATGATCTGCACGCTCGTTTCCGTGTCCAAAGCACCCGTCGGCTCATCGGCAAGCAAAATCGACGGATTGTTCACCAGCGCACGCGCAATGGCAACTCTCTGCATCTGTCCGCCCGAGAGCTGATTTGGCTTCTTGGTCAGCTGATCACCCAAGCCGACCTTTTCCAAAACCGCCTTGGCACGCTTGCGGCGCTCTTTCCTGGAAATGCCCGAAATGGTCAGCGCCAACTCAACATTTGCCAAAACATTTTGATGCGGAATCAAATTATAGGTTTGGAATACAAAGCCGATGGAGTGATTGCGATAGGTGTCCCAATCCCGATCCCGATATTCTTTCGTCGAAACACCATCGATGATCAGATCGCCATCGCTATAGCGATCCAAGCCGCCGATGATATTCAAAAGTGTTGTCTTTCCGCAGCCGGAATGTCCGAGGATCGAAACAAATTCATTCTCCCGAAAGCTCACGCTCACACCTCGAAGCGCATGCACCTTTCCATCGCCAACCGGATAATCTTTGGTAATATTCTTCAGCTCCAGCATGAATCTCAAAACCTTTCGCATAAAATTGATTGTATTCTAACAGAGCAAGTATAAATTTTCAACAGAATTATGAAAAAATTTACGCTTTCTTCACAATGGAGGTCTTATGGAGGGAATCATTCATGCGCTTGGCGAATTTGTATGGGGCTGGCCGCTGCTTTTGTTATTTTTGGGTGTCGGGCTGTGGTACACCGTTCGGCTTCGGGGGATACAGTTTCGGTATCTTTTCACCGCTTTTCGGTATGTTTTTTCCTCCGGGCAGGACAGCGGAATTTCTCCCTACGCCGCACTTTGCACTGCCCTTGCCGCCACCATTGGCACAGGAAATATCGTCGGTGTCGCAACGGCGCTTGCCCTTGGCGGCCCAGGCGCATTGTTTTGGATGCTCTTTGCCGCATTTTTCGGCATGGCAACGCAATATGCCGAGTGCTTTCTTGCCGCAAAATACCGAATAGCAAAGGGCTTCGGTGGGCCGTTTGCCTATATTGAAAAAGCGCTCGGCAAGAAAAAACTTGCCAAGCTCTATGCCGTTTTCGGCGCAGGTGCAGGCATTTTGGGTGTCGGCACGGTCACACAGGTCAACAGCATCACGACCGCTGTCGATTCCTTTTTCCCTTCGGCGCAAGGCTTATTGGGGCAATCATGGACGGTCGTGATCACAGGCATGATCGTAACGATCCTCAGTGCCTTAGTTCTTCTCGGTGGTGCCAAACGTATCAGCAAAGTCTGCGAAACGCTGGTTCCGTTCATGTCTGCAATTTATATTATTTGCTGCCTCGTGCTGCTCATATGCACACGAAAAGCGATCCCAAGCGCCGTTTCTTTGATCCTACGCAGCGCCTTTTCGCCCAAAGCTGCCCTTGGCGCAGCAAGCGGCATCAGCTTCAAAATGGCAGTGCGTATGGGAGTCAGCCGAGGCGTTTTTACCAACGAAGCCGGACTCGGCACCTCGGCAATTGCCGCAGCAAGCACCAATGTCACCGATCCCGTTCGTCAGGGTCTTGTCAGCATGACGGGTACTTTCATCGACACGATCGTAATTTGCACCATGACAGGGCTTTGCCTTATCACCACAGGCGCCTGGTGCATGCCGCTGGAGGGTGTGGCGCTGACAGACTTTGCATGGCAAACAGGGCTTCCGTGGGCACACAGAGCGTCCTCGTTTCTTCTGATGCTGTGTCTTGTCTTTTTTGCATTTGCCACCATCATCGGCTGGAATTTCTACGCTGAAAGCTGTCTGCGTTATCTGACACACCGATATGGCAGGCTCTATCGTTTTTTCTATCTCTGCGCCATCGCGCTTGCGCCGTATTACACCGTCCGTTTGGCATGGGAGGCTGCCGATGTGATGAACGCCCTTCTCGCCGTTCCGAACTTGATCGCTTTGCTGTGCTTGCAGAAGTCAGTCGTACGAGATACAAGAAGAACTCTGCATCGCAAACAAAAAATTATGTAAACTTCACTTGAAATCTGTCGAATTGTCTGTTATACTATTGCCAAAATGCGCAAATTCCGATTTATCGGTGAGTTTTGTTTTTCAAATTGTAGGGGCGGACGACTCTGTCCGCCCACACGAAGTGCCTGCACGGGCGCACAGAGTCGTGCGCCCCTACGGTGTCAAAACGCAGCCAACAGCTCGATAAATCGGAATTTGATAAAATTTTGCATAGGAGGTGTTTCGATGGAATTTTCCGAGCTTTGGTTTCTATATCTGTTTCTTCCCGTGACGGTCGTTGTATATTTCCTGATGCCGTCGATGCGCAGCAAGAATCTTTTTCTTCTGATCGTGAGCATGGCATTTTATGTCTTGGCGCAACCGATCTATCTGCTGCTGTTCTTGGCTCTGACATGTATTAACTACATACTCTCAAAGCGCGTAAAACCGGAAAAGCGTTTGAGTGTCACTCTGCCGATTCTTCTCACGCTCGGAATTTTGATTGCATTCAAGCTTGCACAGGTTTTGGCAGTTTTCCCCTTTGCAGACGGCACATTCCTGCAAACGCTTGTGCTTCCGCTCGGCATTTCATACTACACCTTCCAGCTCATCGCCTATCAGGTGGATATCTACCGTGGCAAGCACGCCCCTGCAAGCAGACTTTTGGATCTGCTGCTCTATGCCTTTATTTTCCCGAAAATCATCACAGGTCCCATCGTGCGCTTTGCCGATTTCGGTCCGCAAATCCGAAAGCGCCGCACGAACAGCCAAACCCTTTTCCAAGGGATGCAGCGTTTTATCTTCGGTCTTTCCAAGAAGGTTTTGATCGCCGATTACTGCGGCGGCGTGATCACCGCTTTGGCAAGCGATACCTCCGGCGCAGGTGCATGGCTCAGTGCGCTGATGTTCATGTTCCAAATCTATTTTGAGTTCTCCGGCTGCAGCGACATGGCAATCGGTATGGCAAGAATCTTCGGCTTCACCTTCTGCGAGAACTTCAACATTCCCTATGGTGCAGCTTCGGTTACGGATTTTTGGCGCAGGTGGCATATGTCGCTCGGCAGTTTCTTCCGTGACTATGTATATATTCCGCTTGGCGGCAATCGCAAAGGAAAGCTCCGTCAGATTTTCAACATGTTCGTCGTGTGGGCTTTGACAGGACTTTGGCACGGTACGAGCCTGAATTATGTCCTTTGGGGTGTGTATTTCTTCGTCCTGCTTGCCATCGAGAAGCAGCTTATGTCCAAATTAGAATCGCTCCCCAAGGTTGTCCGTTGGCTGATCACAAGTCTGCTGATTCTCTTCGGCTGGGTAATTTTCTCAGGGCAAAATATCGTTTCTCTGTTTGTCTTTGACCGTTTTGGGAGCACCTTGGTTAGCGTGCAGCTAAGAAATTCCATGCTGCTTATTGTTGCCTGCGTCATTGGCAGCTCTGCTTTGCCCAAAAAATTCTCTCAGCTTTGGCAAAAGCTGTCGCAGGAAAATGCAAAAGCCATCACCTTTAAGCATATCGTTTATGCCGTTGGTATTTTTGTAGTCATTGCACTGCTGCTGTGGCTGTGCACCGTCTCCCTGATCGGTGCGACCAATGCACCCGATATCTACGGCGGAAAGCTGAGGTAATGCCATGAGAACCGTTTATACGATCTTATCAACATTTCTTTTGATCGCAATGCTCTTCATCGGCTTTAAGAGCATCGCAGACGAGGATGCGACCTTCTCTGAATCCGAAAATCGCAATTTGAAAACCTTCCCCAATATAACCGCCGCCTCCTTTGCCAAGGGCGAATGGTTCGAGGATTATTTGGCGTACTACCGTGACACCTTCCCGAGCCGTGAAGCGCTGTTGGAGGAAAACCGCACGCTCAGCAGCTTTTATAATTTTACTGCTCTTGCAGATGAAGACGACGTTCAGATCGTCATTGATTTCCAAAGCAACGCAGCCCACGGCGGTGAAGCGCTTGCGCAGACAGAGCCGCAGGAATCCACAGTGCAATCACAGCCCATGGAAACAACGCAGAGCACCGAAGCGGAACAAACCACCGAGCCCTCTGAGGCTACCGAAACCATTCCTGACCCCACAGAGCCCGCTGCGCCCGCCGAAGACTTAGGGCAGGCGATCTTAGTCGGCAATCGGGCAATGGATGTCCCTTATGTGGATCACAATGCGCTGACGACCTATGCCAATTCTGTCAATGCCATTGCAGATGCCTTGGGAAGTGATGTCCGCACCTTCTGCATCGACGTGCCGAATGCTGCCGCCTTCTATGCGCCGGAGGAGTATCGCACCGGTGATTGCGATCAAAAAACCATGATCGATTTTTGTTATGACAGGCTTGCAGACAACGTGATCACGGTCGATGCCTATACACCGCTTGCACAGCATACCGACGAATATCTCTATTTCCGCACCGACCACCACTGGACACAGCTCGGCGCTTATTACGCCTATACCGCATTTTGCGAAAAGGCAGGTCTTGAAGTGCAGCCGTTGGATAAATTCGAAACCGGAAGCTACGAAAACTTTGTCGGCTCAATGCACACCTATCTTTCAGGCTATTCTCAGGCATCGATTTTGGCAGAAGAACCTGACACGCTGCATTACTACCGTCCTTTCGTCGAGTTGAACACGACCTACTATACAGACAGCTCCTTGGAGGAGGGCTATGGCATCGGCACGATCTGCTATATTGAAGATGACGTGCCGAATAAATACCTGACCTATTTGGGCGGAGACCACCCCATCACGGTTATCGAAACGGATACAGACGGTCCTGTCTGCATCCTGCTCAAGGAATCCTACGGCAATGCCTTTGCGCCGTGGTTGACGAGTCACTACAGCAAGATCATCGTCATCGACCCCAGAGAATTCAACCGTGACGACAAGCCGAGCATGGACCTTCGGCAGTTTGCCAAGGAGCAAAATGTCGAAGATTGCATCATCTTAAACTACCCGATGCTGCTCAATTCCATTTACTACGCCGATTGGCTCGGCAGAATGGTCCAATAAAAAACAAACCTGCTGCAATAGCAGGTTTGTTTTTTCATATATCTCGTCTGCCCTCCAAGGCACGCAAGAGCGTGACCTCGTCGGCATATTCAAGCTGACTTCCGACAGGAATGCCATAAGCAAGCCTTGTCACACGCACCTCCATCGGGCGCAAAAGTCTTGAAATATACATTGCCGTTGCCTCACCCTCGGTATCGGGGTTGGTTGCCATGATGATCTCACGAACATCCCCCTGCGCCACACGATTGAGCAGCTCCTTGATGCAGATATCGTCAGGTCCGACATGATTTAAGGGCGATATTACGCCGTGAAGCACATGGTAAACGCCCGAAAACTCTCTTGCTCTTTCCATTGCGATCACGTCCTTGGGGTCTGCAACCACGCAGATCACGCCTCGGTCACGCCCCTCATCATCGCAGATCGGGCAGATGTCTTTATCCGTCAAATTTCGGCAAACGGGACAAAGATGCACCGTTTTTTTTGCCTGCGTGATCGCCTCGGCAAATTCCTGCGCTTCTTCCTCGGGCATGCTCAGCAGATGAAACGCCAAGCGCTGCGCCGTTTTGCCGCCGATGCCCGGCAGCTTGGCAAATTGCTCGGTCAGCCGCTCCAGTGCGGCAGGAAAATATCGCATCTCAGAACAAACCGCCCAAATTCAAGCCGCCTGTCATGCGACCCATCGCCTGCGACATCTCGGCATCTGCCTTGCGCATTGCCTCGTTGACCGCACCGACGATCATATCCTGCAGCATTTCGACATCCTCGGGATCCACTGCCTCAGGAGCGATATTCAGCGCCAAAACCTCATGCTTGCCGTTGACTCTCGCAGTTACGACACCGCCACCGACGGTTGCCTCGTACTCCTTGGCTTCCATCTCCTCCTGCATCTTCAACATATCCTGCTGCATCTTCTGTGCCTGCTTGATCATGTTCATGTTCATGCCGCCGCCCATAGAGCCACGGAATCCACCCTTTGCCATAACTAAAAATCTCCTTTAATATATTATTTGAATTCTACAATATCCGGATGCTGCTCGCCAAATTCCATCAGGCGATGGAAGCTCTCTACTTCTGTGGCAGCCTGTCCTTCGGGCACAACGCTCACTCGAACCGAACTTCCCAAAACCGCACCTGCACATTCGCTCACCGTTTCAAGCACCTTGGGAGTGTTGACAACGTGCATTGCAAATTCCGCACCCTCTAAAATAAGCTGATCGCCATCGAGCCTGCCCTTCATGGGCGAATTTTCGTTATTGACGAACATACTGCGTGCCGGCGGCAACAAGACCGTGCGAAGCCGTTCCACCAGCTTCGCCCAAAAATCCGTGGGCATCTGCTTTGGCTGCGGCTTTCGTTCCTCTTGCATCACAGGCGGAGCATCGCAATCGTCCCAAGGAGGTCTTTCATCATCGTCCCAAGGCGGCGTTTCCTCCCCGATCGGCTTGGGCTGCTCCGCTTTGGCTTGCGGCGCTGCGAACATACCGCTTGCGATCTTATTCTCCAAACGGCTGAGCCGTGCATTGAGCGCCTGTGCATCAAGCTGTGCTTCCGGCTCACACATGCGGATTATGCACAGCTCCGCATCGATCCTGCGGTTTGCGGTGGCAGTAAAGCCCGTCACCGTATCTCGCAGCAGGCTCGTCATGCGCAAAAGCTCTCCCGGAGAAAACCTCGGCAGCAGCTCCTGAAGCTCCTGCTGCGTGCAAATGCCGGAGATCATGCTCACGCTGTTCGGTGCCGTTCGGATCATCAGAAGATCCCTGCACACCGTGCACAGCTCATCGAGCATTGCGGAAATGTCCTTGCCCTCGGCATACTGTGTATTAAAAATCTGAAGCGCCTGCGGCGTATCGTGCGCACTGACCGCCAGTAAAAGCTCTGCGCTCTTCCTCGTGCCTGCCAGTCCCAAAACACGGCAAACCTCATCGGTCGTGATCTCACCGTTTGCAGCTGAAGCGCACTGGTCGAGCATGCTGACTGCATCACGCATACCGCCGTCAGCCAAGCGTGCCAAAAATGCCGCCGCATCAGGCTCTAAGGCGATTTTCTCCCGATATGCGATATAACTCAGGCGGTCAACAATATCCTCCGGCAAGATCCTGCGGAACGAAAAGCGCTGACAGCGAGAGACGATCGTGATCGGAACCTTGTGCAACTCCGTTGTTGCCAAAATGAACAGCAGATGCGCCGGTGGCTCCTCGATGATCTTCAAAAGTGCGTTAAATGCACTCGTTGAGAGCATATGCACCTCGTCAACGATATACACACGCTTCTTGACCTCCGATGGCGAATAAATCGCATCATCACGCAGCGCACGGACATTGTCAATGCCGTTATTGGACGCTGCGTCGATTTCCAAAACGTCCATGCAAGCTCCGGAATCGATGCTCCTGCAAGCGCTGCAGCAATTGCATGGATTGCCGTCGGTCGGGTTCTCACAGTTGACAGCCTTCGCCAAAATCTTGGCGCAGGTCGTCTTGCCCGTGCCTCTCGTACCTGTGAACAGATATGCATGGCTCATGCGGGCGTTGATCAGCTGATTTTTCAGCGTTTGTGTAATATTCATCTGTCCGACCACGTCATCGAACGTCTGCGGACGATATTTTCGATAAAGTGCCTGATACATTCTGCTCACCTCCGATCATGACTTAGAAAAAGACGACTGCGGTGCAGCCGTCTTTGTTTCGACCCATGGCAAGATCGCACACCCGTATTTGAATCTGCAACCATACCCGTTTCCCGTGCAGCCAGCTCAGAAACGGCTAACTCACGGCACACGAACAGATCCGCTTAATGCTGCTCGGTTCCCCGCCTGACATGGTTCACGGGAGCTCGTTGCGCAAGACCGATCCCTCAACACCGCTTACACGGACAGACGGCACAGCACAGACCCTGGTACGGGGATTCATCCCTGCTGTAGCGGATTGCAGGTGACAGGGCACCGCTATCTCCCCGACTAGTGCGACCTTGCCATGGGTCGAATCATATGAATTATTATGCCAGCTTATCTTCGATATAATCAGCCAAATCACCGATGGTCTCAAGCTTCGCATCGCCATCCATCTCGAAGTCGATTCCAAGCTCTTCTTCCATATCCATGACCATCTCGACCATATCCAAAGAGTCAACATGCAGACTTTCAAATGTGGTATCACGATCCATTTCCTCAACAGGAATGTCCAGCTGCTCGGAAAGATAGGTTCGGATTCTATTTAACATATTCAGTCCTCCGTTCAAGTTTTGCTACGCACACCATATATCATACGAATTTTTTTGATAATGTCAAGAAAAATTTTTTTAATTCATAAAATCTTTCAATAATTTTGAGCGGGAAGGGTGTCTCAGCTTGCGCAAAGCCTTCGCTTCGATCTGGCGAATCCGCTCGCGGGTGACCTCGAACGCATCGCCGACCTCCTCAAGCGTGTGCATCTTGCCATCGACCAGTCCATAGCGCAGGCACAGCACTTTTTCCTCACGGGGCGTCAGCGTCTTCAGAACGCTTGCAAGCTGCTCACGCAGCATCATATATGATGCAACATCGGCAGGCTCCGAAGCATCCTCATCCTGAATGAAATCACCCAGATGGCTGTCATCCTCTTCACCGATCGGTGTTTCCAAAGAGATCGGCTCCTGCGCCACCCGCATGATCTCCTCGACCTTTTCCTGCTGCATGTGAAGCTTCTGCGCAATCTCGCCTGTCGTCGGGTCACGTCCGAGATCCTGCACCAGCTCATGCTGCGCTCTGGAAACACGATTGATCGTCTCGACCATGTGCACGGGAATGCGGATCGTGCGGGCATGATCGGCGATCGCTCTGGAAATCGCCTGACGGATCCACCACGTTGCATAGGTGGAGAATTTATAGCCCTTGGTATAGTCAAACTTTCCGACCGCCTTGATCAAGCCCAAATTACCCTCCTGAATCAGATCCAAAAACGGCATCCCACGGCCGACATAGCGCTTTGCGATCGATACAACAAGGCGCAGATTTGCCTCGACCATCTTCTGATGAGCGATCTCGTCACCCTGATCCAAACGCTGCGCAAGCGCCTGCTCCTCCTCGATGGTCAGAAGCGAAATTTTTCCGATCTCCTTGAGGTACATACGAACGGGGTCGTTGACACTCATGACCTCCGCCATTTCCTCCGTGTCGATGAGCTTTTCCTCCTCGACCATGCGGATATCCTCCTCGCTGGGAAGC
The DNA here is from genome assembly GCA_015068235.1 of Oscillospiraceae bacterium. GTDB lineage: Bacteria > Bacillota > Clostridia > Oscillospirales > Oscillospiraceae > JAZOXB01. The sequence goes on along the minus strand of SVKY01000014.1, from coordinate 20,206 downwards.
ATCTCCTCCGGCTTTTGCAGCAGCTCCACAACATCGGCAACATCGATCTCAATCCCCTCTTCCTCCAGAGCATCGTAGATCATGTCCGTCTGCTTTTCATCGGCATCGATGGAATCCAAGGTGTCGATCAGATCCTTCGATGCAATTCTTTTATTCTTCTTTCCCTGCTCCAAAAGTTCCTTCAGCTTTTCGTGCATCTGCAGCTCGATCTTTTCTTCCATTCTATGTACCTCCATATCCTTTCTTCTTGCGCATCTGTTCTTGCAGTGCTTTCAAGTCATCCACACCGCTCATCTTGCGAGCCTCGGTCAATATCACACGCAGGCAATCGGCAAATGCCTCCTCGGAGATCGGATGATCCTGTCTTTGAATCACTTCGGTCATGTGCGCCATCTCTGTCGGGGTTAAAACCTCCGAGAGTGTATAAATTCCGACCGAATGCTCCTGCGACCACACTCGGTAAAGTGCCTCGTAAGCCTTGGCAAACATCGGCACGGAAAAATCCTGCGGTTTTACTTCCTTCGTTTTTTCAAACAGCGCATTTTCACGCAGAAGCATTTTCAAAACCGTCTCCTCTGCAATGGCAGAGCGCAAATTATCATATCGGATCTCACGGCTGTGCGGCTGACGGGCAGCTGCAATCTCCAAATTTTTCTTATCCTGCGCCTTCTTCTGCATCGCAGTACGGCGCTTAAAGGCTCGTCCGATCTCCTGCTTCATCACGTCATGGCTTAAGCCAGCCATTTCCGCCGCTCTCATGCCGTAGAGCTCACGCTCGACCGCCGTGGAATACGTTGAGATCAGCTCCGCTGCCTGTTTTGCAAATTCAACCTTCTGCTCGTCATTGTTCAGATCAAAATTCCGCTGCAACGACCGCAGACGGTATTCCGCCTGATTTTCACAGCCGTTGAGCAAATTCTGAAATCGATCTGCACCGAACTTGTGCAAATATTCATCGGGGTCCTTTGCCCCCTGCATCTGTAGAATTTTCACCCGCAAGCCTGTTTTTTCCAGCATCGGAATGGCCCGCTTCGTGGCGTTCTGCCCTGCCTGATCGCCATCGTAGGTCAAAACTACCTCGTCTGTATACTTGCTGAGCATGTCCGCATGCTCCTGCGTCAGACTCGTTCCCAGCGATGCCACAGCGCAATCAAAGCCGTACTGATGCAGCGCAATGGCATCCATGTAGCCCTCGGTCAGAATGATATGTCCCTGCTTGCTTTTTTTGACGATATTCATCGCAAACAGGTTCCGTCGTTTATTAAAAATGATTGTTTCGGGCGAATTGAGATATTTCGGCGTGGAATCATCCATCACACGACCACCAAAGCCGATCACATTGCCTCTGACATCAATGATGGGGAACATCAGGCGGTTGCGGAAACGATCATAAAAAGTTCCCTTTTCCTTGTGCTGCAAGACCAAGCCAGCCTCCAAAAGCTCCTGCTTGGTAAAGCCCTTTGCCGTCATCGCATCGATCAGCGCCGTCCACGCATTGGGCGCATAGCCCAAACCAAAGCGTGTCACCGTTGCATTGGACAAGCCACGCTTGACGATATAAGCCCGAACCTCCTGCGCTTGCGGCGTTTTGAGTTGGTCGTTAAAGAATCTGGCACTTTCCTTGCAAAGCGCCCAAAGGCGTTCTTTTTTCTTATACTGCGAATTGTCTCGGTTATCCTCGGGCACCTCGATGCCTGCACGCTTTGCCAAAAAACGCACCGCATCGGGGTACGGGAGATTTTCGATCTCCATGATAAAATTGACTGCACCGCCGCCCTTATGGCAGCCGAAGCAGTAATAAATCCCCTTATCGGGTTTGACGGAAAACGATGCGGTTTTCTCGCCGTGGAACGGACACAGGCCGAAAAGATTGCTTCCCTTGCGTGTCAGGGCGACATACTGCCCCACAACATCCTCTATGGGATTGCGATGATTCAGTTCGTCCAAAAACGCAGGTGAAAATGCCATCCGTTCTCCTCCTAACCACGCACCTGCCAAGCTGTGGGAATGAACAGCTCGTCATATTTGTACATGGCATATTTATCACTCATGCCTGCGATATAATCGCAGACCGTCCGCTCCATTCCGTCAAAGCTGAGCTGAGGCTGAAAATCAGGTGGCAGCTTCTCGGGATTGCGAACATAATATTCATAAAGTCGCTTTAATATTTCCCTCGCCTTGGCTTCCTCGCCCTTGGCAACGGGGTTTTTATAAACTCGCTCAAACATGAACGCACGCAGCTTCTGCATCGCTGCCTCCACCTCGGCATCCATGCCAAGCTCCTCTGTTTGTGTGCTGTGGGTGATCATGCTCGTCACCAGAGTGTTGATGCGGTCTCGATGCGTATCACCCAAAATATCCGAAATATCCTTAGGAATATCTCGGTCGGTCAAAATGCCTGCACGCATGGCATCGTCAATGTCATGGTTGATATAGGCGATTTGATCGCTCTTGCGAACGATCTGTCCCTCCAAGGTCTCGGGCATTCTGCTTGAGCTTGTGTGCCCCAAAATGCCCATACGCACCTCGTAGGTCAAGTTCAAGCCCTGACCATCCTTTTCCAAAATATCGACCACTCGCAGTGATTGCTCATTGTGACGAAACGGCTGATCCATCACCTCGGAAAGTGCGATCTCGCCTGCATGACCGAACGGCGTATGTCCTAAATCATGCCCGAAGGCGATCGCCTCGGTCAGATCCTCATTGAGCTGCAAGGAACGTGCGATCGTTCGTGCGATGCGTGAAACCTCCAAGGTATGTGTCATGCGAGTGCGGTAGTGATCCCCCTCCGGTTGGAGAAAGACCTGTGTTTTGTGCATCAAACGGCGAAAAGATTTACTGTGTAAAATACGGTCGCAATCACGCTGATAGCAGGTGCGAACATCAAAGTCCGGTACTTCCTCCGGTCGATTCCTGCCCCTGGTTGCATCGGAAAACTGCGCTTTGTCGCTCAGCCTATCATGCTCCTCACGCTCTAAATGCTCCCGAATGGTCATAAACAATCCCCCACAACAAAATATTCATCCTCTGCCCATTTTGCCGCATTATTTTCAATATACGTTGCTTTGGTCAAATAATCCGTTTCGTCACGGATCACATGATCATAATAACTCTTTTGCCATAGCTGTTGACCGCACTGCCGATTTGTATAGCGCTTTAATGCGGAAACAAATTTCGGAATCACCGCATCCGTAGCGCGCGGCATCCCTGACGCGCCCCACACACGCACCAATAAATGAATATGATTCGGCATGATCACAAACTTCAAAATCGAGAGGCAGTCCCAATTTTTATCAAGAAAAGCGATCGCATCTTTCGCCGCCTCTCCATTAGACGTCAGCTCCGTCGCTGGCGCGTCAGGGATGCCGCGCGCTACGATCCGTGATAATAACCACTTTCTCTGTTCGGTGCATACTGTCAAAAAATAGATGCCATCACTACTATAATCGTAGTTTTCCAAGCGATTCTTCTTGTGAAAATTTTTCTTCATGGCGATAAATCATCAACTGGAAATGCACGGTATTCATTTTCCAAGATCATGCCCTCGATGGTTCCCGCAGAGATATCAAACACCCGATCCAAAAACGGCTGTGTCTGTGCCTCTGGCAGCAGAAGTTCAAATTCGACATCCATGCCGAAATCTGATTTCTGAATGATGCCGCCGTAAGCTGCGACCTCTAATTTGATGCGCTCAAACCAGCTATATGGACATGGCAGATAAACGCCCGTCCACACTCGCTTCATGGAGCGTCCTGCAGCATCGAGCGCAATTTTGGCACTGTGGGCATAAGCTCTCACCAAGCCGCCTGCACCTAGCAAAATGCCGCCGAAATATCGTGTCACGACGCACGTTACATTAAATATTCCCTCACGCTGCAAAACCTGCAAAACCGGCATTCCTGCCGTACCGCCGGGCTCGCCGTCATCGGAAAAGCGTGTGGCGCCGTCCTTGATGATATAGGCATAGACATTATGCGTCGCATCCCAATATTTCTCTCGCATCTTCTTCAGGCACGCAAGCGCTTCTTCCTCGGTTTCCGTGTGAAAAATATGCCCAATAAATCTCGATCGTTTTTCAATAAATTCCGCATCGGCATCCTTTGTCGGGATCAAATATTCCGTCATGCCGTCGGCTCCTTTTCAAACTCACGGTAACGACCGTAAAGCTCCGCCGAGCAGACGGTTTCGACCTCGATGCCGTTTTCGGTATAATCCGTTCTGAGCACCTGTGCCTGCTTGTGCAGAATATCCAGCACGCCTGCCTGCGAATAGGGCAAAAGCAGCGTCACATGATGAAGCGTTCCTAAAAGCGTTTCCTCGATTCGGGTCAAAAGCTCGTCCATGCCGATGCCGTTTCGGGCGCACATGGGCACATTCTTTTCTCCGATGGGCAAATTGGAGATATCCTCCAAAAGATCTGCCTTATTATAGCATCGCAAAACCGGCACACCGGGCTTGGCAAGCTTCTCAATAAGCTTTTCAACCACGGCAATATGCGCCTCACGCTCAGGATCGGATGCATCGATCACGTGAAGCAGCAGATCCGCATATTCCAGCTCCTCTAACGTTGCCTTGAACGCCTCGACCAGATGGTGCGGCAACTTTGCGATAAAACCGACTGTATCCGAAAGCAAAACCTCCAAATGATCGGAGACCTTGAGCTTTCTCGTGGTCGTATCGAGCGTATCAAACAGACGGTTATTCGCAGGAATGCCCGCATCCGTCAGCTGATTCAAAAGTGTGGACTTGCCTGCGTTGGTATAGCCGACAAGGGCAACCACAGGCACAGAATTTTTGATCCTGCGCTCACGCTGCACCGCTCGCACCTTACGCACCTCGTCAAGTTCCTCACGCAAACGGTTGATGCGCTCACGGATATGACGCCGGTCCGTTTCAAGCTTCGTTTCACCGGGACCTCTGGTACCGATGCCACCGCCCAAACGGGACATGGATTTGCCCATACCCGAAAGCTTGGGCAATAAATATTGGTACTGCGCCAGCTCGACCTGCAAACGGCCCTCTGCCGTCTTGGCTCGCTGTGCAAAAATATCTAAAATCAGCGCACTGCGATCTAAGACCGTTGCGCCTGTGATCTCCTCCAAAGCTCTGATCTGCGATGGAGAAAGATCGTTGTCAAACACCACAAGCGTTGCGCCTGTGCTTTCCAGCAGCTCGCACAGCTCCTGCGCCTTGCCTTCACCGATAAAGCTGTGAGGGTCGGGCGTATGGCGATTTTGCAAAAGCTTCGCCTCACAAACGCCGCCGGCGGTTTCCAAAAGTGCCTCCAATTCGTCCAGCGTTTCGTAGCTCGCCGTTTCCTCCATCTTGAAGCAATCGGCATTCAAGCCGACCAAAATCGCCTTTTCCGAGGTCACTCGATCGTTTTGTATCATAATTATATCACCTAAAATCCGACAAAAATGAAAAAAGTCCGCACCGATACGATGCGAACTTTACTCATTACTTCAGACCAAACTTCTTGTTGAAACGGTCAACACGTCCACCGGTGTCAACCAGCTTCTGCTTGCCGGTATAGAAAGGGTGGCACTTGGAGCAAATTTCAACCTTAATGTCCTTCTTAGTAGAACCGGTCTCAATAATCTCGCCGCACGCGCATCTGATCGTAGTCTGTTCGTACTTCGGATGGATTCCTTCCTTCATTGCATTCACCTCTTTCACATAGTCGTAAAGGGACATTCTGCCCCGTATTTTTTCAATGCCCAAACATACTATCACACTTTTCACTGAAATGCAAGTGTTTTTTTCGATTTTTTCACGAAAATCTTTGGTACTGAAAAATAAATCACCTCATCGAAGCAATTTAAGTGCTCCGCTCTTTGCTCAATCCATCGTTAATTGAGGGACCTTTTTTTCAGCCGCTTTTGAGTTTGCTTTTGGTATGGCGGTGGGGAGCGAGCCCCACTTTACAATCACCTGCGTGTGAATGCAGGTTACGCCATCTTTGCAGCCAACAGATACAAGTTCACACACAATTACTGTTGACAGGATGGCACGCCCGGCGCGATTCGAACGTCCGACCCTTCGCTTAGGAGGACAGACCTATACCCTTGAAGGGGTCTGCAATATCCGTTTCTTGCATAAAATCCGTATTTTTCGGGATTTAAGGGTCAAAAACAACCTGTTTTCCGTAACTTTCGCAGATTTCACAGCAAGTCCTGATCACGTGGCACCACACAGGGTGCCAAAAATGGCACCATTTATTCAAAACATAACAAAACTACCATTTAGAAGACGCTTCGCCCGCGTCTTTTTTCTGTTTCTGCGATCGAAATAATAACTCAAACGCGATTTTCAAAATATCCGCTCGAAAGCGAATTTGTTTTCAAAATTGTATTGACTATTCGACATGCTTTGGCTATAATAGATAATACAAAAATATCCGCTTTAGCGGTCAATCAGATTGAATTTAGAAAGGACTGTGAGCTATGCACGATGTCCAATATTATAAGAGCATATTCGATAAGTACGGCGGCATGATGCGCACCACGCAGCTTGCAGAGGAAAAGATTTTCTATCCGCAGCGCGAAAAGCTCATCGCAGACGGCTATGTGGAAAAAATCCGCAGAGGCTATTATCAGTGGATCAACCCGGACGATTTCAGCGAAGTGGGAACCGTGATTCGCCTGTTCCCTGATGCCATACTCTGCATGGACACAGCGCTACGCTATTACGGTTATAGCGATCGTACTCCGGGCGACTGGCACCTGGCAGTCAGCAAAGACTCCGGCAAATCCAGATTTAAAATTGATTATCCCTTCGTAAAACCGTATTATGTGGAGCCTGCCGTACTGGAATTGGGTCTGACAACCGGAACCATGGACGGTCATACCATTCGTATCTATGATAAGGATCGTCTGATTTGCGATTGCCTGCGCTATCGCAATAAGATGGACAAAGAGATATTCAACAAAGCAATTCAGAAATATATCGCAGATCCGGAAAAGAGCATCCCGAAGCTGATGGAATATGCCGGTCCTCTGCGCGTGAAGAAGCTGGCAAAAGATTTGATAGGAGTGTGGCTGTGATGGCAGATATGGCGGCATCTGTTCTGGCAAAACTGAAAAACAAAGCAAAATCATCCGGCGTAAGCTACCAGCAGTGCCTGCAGCTATTTTTCCAGGAGGAATTTCTGCGCCGGTTGGCAGGCTCTAAGTACGCAGAGAATTTCGTGCTTAAGGGCGGTCTGTTCATTTACACGCTGACCAACTTTGAAAGCAGAGCGACGGTAGACGTGGATTTTCTGATGCGCGGTCTCAACAACGATCTCGCTCGCATGGATGAAATTATAGCTGAAATCCTGGCAGTGGATACCGGTAATGACTTTGTAACGTTTAAGGCAGGCAAAACCGAGCCGATTGCAGTACAGCGTAAATACCATGGTGTCAGCACGCAGATTACCGGATACATAAAGAATGTTCGTGTACCCTTCAATGTTGATATTGGCGTTGGAGACGTGATCGTACCGAGCGCTGAGCGTCGAAATATTCAGACACAGCTTGAGGGTTACGACAAACCCGAAATCCTGACCTATTCCCTGGAGAGTACCATTGCCGAAAAGTTCGATGCCATCTTGCAGCGCTTTGAGCTGACCGGGCGCATGAAGGACTTTTACGACATTTATTATCTATCCCGATCCTTTGACTTCGAAGGCTTGAAGCTGCAGACCGCAATCCAGGAGACCCTGCAAAACCGCGGCACAGCATATGAAAAGGATAGCTTCGACCGCGTCCTCGCCCTTGCGGAGGATGAGGATATGCAGGTAAAGTGGCGCTACTTCCTCAAGACACTTGGAAATCCCGACATGGCCTTTGCAGATGTAATGGAAGGCATCAAAACCTTCCTGCTTCCGGTATGGGACGCGATAGTAACAGAAGATGAGCACTTGAATAGCTGGAAATCAATTACCTTAACTTGGGAGAAAGGAGGACAAGCATGAGCATGATTCCGAAACACTTGATGTCAGAAGAAGATATCAAGTTGCAGTTCATTACCCCTGCCGTGACGGCAAAATGGGACATCAGCAAAATTACAATGGAAACAAAGCTCACAGATGGCAAGATCAATCTGAAGGGCAATTTTGTCGTGCGCGAAAAGCCAAAGCGTGCAGACTATGTGCTGTACCTCGCACCCAATCACCCTATCGCCATCATCGAAGCGAAAGATAATAACCATAGTGTTTCTCATGGCCTGCAGCAGGCGATGGCTTATGCACAGATGCTCGATCTTCCTTTCGCATTTAGTTCCAATGGTGACGGTTTTGCTGAGCATGATTTTTTGACTGGCCTGGAGCGTCAGTTCGGTTTGGACGAATTTCCCACCGAAGAAGAACTGATCGCCCGTTATAAGTTGGAATCCGGCCTGACACCCCAACAGGAAGCTGCACAGCAGCAGCCTTACTACAGCAGCCAGAATACGTATCCTCCCCGTTACTATCAGCGTATCGCAATCAACAGAACGGTAGATGCTATCGCACGCGGTCAGGATCGTTTATTACTGGTTATGGCCACCGGAACAGGTAAGACCTATACCGCATTCCAGATTGTTTATCGTTTGCTGCAGAGCGGCATGAAGCGTAAGATCCTGTACCTTGCTGACCGCAATATTCTTGTGGATCAGTCTATCCAGCAGGACTTCGCTCCGCTGGAGAAAGTTACACACAAAATTAATGTTAGTAAAGATGATCCCAGCACCATCACTTCTCATCAGGTTTATTTCTCGTTGTACCAGCAGTTGGTTGGCGACGAAGGTGAAGAACATTTCCGCAAGCTGTTCCAACCGGACTTTTTTGACCTGATTATCGTCGATGAGTGTCACAGAGGATCCGCCAAAGAAGAAAGTCGCTGGCGCCTAATTTTGGAATACTTCAAATCCGCTACGCAGATCGGCATGACCGCAACCCCGAAGGAGACGAAGTATGTATCCAATATCCATTACTTCGGTGATCCTATTTACACCTACAGTTTGAAAGAAGGCGTGGAGGATGGCTTCCTTGCACCCTTCAAAGTCATCAATATTACCACCGACATCGGTGACGGCTGGCGTCCGCAGCATGGTCAGCTGGATGTGAACGGCGTCGAGATTCCTGATCGCATCTATACCAACAGCGACTACGACTACAACATCATTATCGAAGACCGCATTCAGCAGGTAGCCAGCGAGATTACTCGCTACTTAAAGAGCACAGATCGCATGGCAAAAACCATCGTGTTCTGTGCTAATGAAGATGCCGCAGAACGTATGCGGCAGGCGCTGGTAAACCTGAACGCAGATATGGTTAAACAGAATCCCGACTACGTTGTCCGTATCACCGGCAGTGATTTGTACGGTAAAAGTAAGCTGGACTATTTCATTTCCGTTTCCGCACCATATCCGGTTATCGCAACGACTTCCAAACTGTTGTCCACCGGTGCAGACTGCAAGATGACTAAACTGATCGTACTGGACGAAATGATCGGCTCTATGACCGAGTTTAAGCAGATCATCGGCCGCGGTACCCGTTTACGCGAAAAGGAAGGAAAAACTCATTTTGTGGTTATGGACTTCCGTAATGTCAGCAGACTTTTTGCGGATCCCGATTGGGACGGCCCCATCGAAATGGATGATAATTTTGATCCCAATAGAGAAACGCCTCCCACGCCTCCTCCGGGCCCCGGCCCAGACGTTCCTCCTGGCCCGCCGAAGGTAAAGCCGATCGTAGCCAAAGACGGATGTAAGGTGGAGATCATCCACAAGACCGTGTCTTAGTAGATTTGGCTTCCCTTATTGGAGGTGCTGTTGAATGACACCACATAATCTTAAAAACAGCGTTTGGCAATTGGCAGTACAAGGAAAACTTGTTGAGCAGTGTCCCGATGAAGGCACAGGCGAAGAACTCTTTCAAAAGATACAGTCGGAAAAGAACTCTCTAATAAAAGCTGGAAAAATAAAAAAGAGTAAGATGTTGCCAGTTATTTCGGATGACGAGAAACCTTTTGATCTTCCTGATGGTTGGTGCTGGGTGAGGTTGGAAAATCTGTGTTCGTTGATTACCGATGGAACACATAAAACACCTTCCTATACTACTGATGGTGTTCGGTTCTTGTCCGTTAAGGACATTTCAAACGGCTATTTTGATTTATCTAACACAAAATACATTTCGCAGGCCGAACACGATGTACTTACTCAACGTTGCAAACCTGAACAAGGCGATGTTCTAATATGCCGAATCGGTACATTAGGCAAAGCTCTTACGGTTGATATTGATCTTGAGTTTAGCATTTTCGTTAGTTTAGGCCTTATTAAGCCTATAAAAAAGGAATTAGCAAAATACATCGAAACAGTTATCAACTCTGGCTATGGATTTTCTTGGATTCAAAAAGTTAAAGTTGGTGGCGGAACACATACGTTTAAAATCAATTTAGACGATTTGAGATTGTTTCCTATCCCACTACCTCCTCTCGATGAGCAGAAGCGCATTGTAGCGAAGATCGAGGAATTGCAGCCTCTGATCGACCGCTATGAGCAAGCGTGGAGCAGACTGGAGGATTTCAACAAGCGTTTCCCTGTGGATATGCAGAAATCTATCCTCCAAATGGCCATTCAGGGCAAACTGGTTCCCCAACTCCCCGAAGAAGGCACCGGCGAAGAACTGTTCCAGCAGATTCAGGCAGAAAAGCAAGCACTCATCAAAGCCGGCAAAATCAAAAAAGAAAAGCCCCTGCCCGAAATCACCGAGGATGAAATCCCGTTTGATATTCCAGATAGTTGGAAATGGATAAGGTTAGGAAGCATTGAGGAAATAAATCTTGGCTTCACTTATAGACCTGAATATACCGACGACGGAGTATATTTTTTATCTGTCAAAGACATTAGCAAAGGCGGCATAGATTTTAGTAATGCAAAAAAGGTTAGTGTTGATACCTATAACAATGCATCTTATGGAAGCAAACCGCGTCGTGGAGATATTTTGTTTGGCAGAGTAGGAACAATGGGAAAACCTCAAATTATCAATACAGATATCCCCTTTTGTATCTTTGTTAGTCTTGGGTATTTGCGTGATCATACCGATATTATGGATAAAAAATATATTTCATATTGGATGCAGTCAGAACTATTCAGTACGCAGGTGGATACGAACGTAAAGGGGTCGGCACAAAAAAATCTAAATACAGGTTGGCTTAAAGATTTTCTTGTTCCACTCCCGCCGCTTGCCGAGCAGAAGCGTATCGTCGCCAAATTAGAAGAAATCCTGCCGTTATGTGAACGGCTGAAATGAGGTAAAGATGACCGATTTTGAGAATCTAAAAAACAGCTACGTTTCTGCGATTCAGTACGGACTGATAGCAAGGGCAAATTATCATGAAGCCCGGCGAGGGAACGAACTGCTTCATCAATTCTGTGAGCATCTTGTGGACAACAGCAATTACGGTGAAGCAGATAAAGCGGCTATGAAGCAGGAATTAGAGCTTATAAAGGAAGCCCTCGCGAAGGAGATTGAGTATCATTATAAACAGGGTGTCTAAGCCTCAAAGCTACACCATAAAGCCACTCATTATTGGAGGAAGATATGGGAAAAACAGGATTCATATACATACTCACAAACCCATCGTTTCCGCAGTATGTGAAGATTGGCTATGCCACGGATGTGAAGCAGCGGCTGGATGAACTGAACCGCAGCACCGCGGTGCCGTTTGCGTTCCGCGTGTATGCTACATATGAAGTGGACTCCGCACTTTCGGACAAGAAGCTCCATTCCATCTTGGACAAGCTGAACCCGGAACTGCGAACCGCAGAAGAAGTGGACGGCAAGCGCCGTATCCGTGAATTTTATGCCATGACACCGGAAGATGCGTATTCCATTCTGGAAGCCATCGCGGAAATTAACGATTATCGCCACCGACTGAAAAAGTGGAAGGCTACCGCCACCGAGCAGCGCGAGGAAGCGCTGGCGCAGGAGATCAACGAGCAGCACCAGGAGCGCATGGCGCCGTTCACGTTCTCTGCGTGCGGTATCGCGATCGGTGAGCAAATCGAATTCTATTGCAACGGCAACGATCATACCGGCGAATTGTGCGAAGTGGTCGACGATAAGCACGTCAGTTATAACGGCGAAACATGGTCGCTCACAGCGCTGGCAAAACATCTGACCGGCGTAAAAAGCGCCATTGCCGGCCCCAAGTATTTCAAATATAAAGGCGAATGGCTCAACACCATCCGCCACCGTTTAGGGGTATAATTATGGTATTTGATGGCAGGTGGAAGAGTGAGCTCAAACAGCTATCTTATGCCATTTCGATTTGGCGAAAAATGACTGTGTTTGGAGGCTTAGCCGAACATCGATTGAATCGCGCTATTTTGTATTCTGCAACCATCTTACGTAAAATAATTGAAGATGAAGCGGAAGCAGAAACCATCGCTAAAGATGCAGGCATTACTCTTCCAAAACAGAAAACTGTTCGTGCATCATTAGAAGCTATCAAATATCCCTATACTGGCGAAGAAGGATGGGCCATACGTAGTAAGCTTTGTGCTTCGGATTACGGAAAAGGCCAGACAGTTTGCATAAAAGTAAAAGATGTATGCAATTGGCTCTTACACTCATACGTGTGGGGCGTAGCGCGTAACGAGGACAGAAAAAACTTTGCCGGTTTTTTGGTAGCGTCAGATTTCGATAAAGAAAAATTTGTGCATTTTATACCGTTTGAAGAATGGTGCGCTCTCTTGAGAGTAGTCATAAATGATGGCGTGTTCTAACAAAGCCAAGAAATGTGAAGAATGGTTAATGGTATAAGGAGGTGCTGTTGTGCTAAATATTGCAAATCGTCCTTTAACAACAGCAGATTTCCCTGATTTTGCAGCTGAAAACACCGAAGTACAGAAGGAGCTGTCGCTGGTAGCCCAGTACAACAACGACCATAAAGGGATTATAGACACAGAGTTTCTTCAGTGGGCGTTGGATCATTCCATATCCTACCGCGTAGTACGTTGGTTCGTTCATGATTTTTCGGGTGTTGATGACGAGAATATTCTGTTCTTCTTGGATGGCGTTTTCAATCATTACACGATGTACTATGATGAAAGCAACAACTGTCTAAAGTTCAAATTCAAAGATGCGGACGGCGATTTGAATGTAGATTATACCGAAGATTACGTTCTGGCTGGGGTCGCCTTCGAAGGAACAGAATCACCTATGGATATTAATGCTGTTTTTTCAAAGCTGCACTTACAGAAATCCGTTACCGATGTAAAACTAAAACATCTGATCGGAAAAGTCCCTGAAGGAGCACATAAATTTCTGCATGCATTAGATTCAGCAAAAGTTGAATCGGTACTAACAGATATACTGTCGGTAGACAATCTATACATTCACTGGAGCGCAATTAACCTGCTTTACTATTCGCTGGTGGATATTGTGGATTCTGTTTTGTCGGTTCCGGTTTATCACAACGAAATCAAAAATGTGCTTTTTAAATACGCTAAACGTGATGAAGAATACATTCTTCCGCTTTTGGCTCAATACAAGTATCCCAACATCGACCCCAGTAAAATCAAAGATTATTGTTTTGCAATGGTCGACTGGATTGAAAACATCGTTCCGGATGATGTTAAAGATGAATTTTTATTGGAATTCCTGCGCCAGGAGCTTAAAGCATCTGGCAAAAAGGGAGACGTGCCGTTTCTTGTTGATAATGAGGATCATGTGCTAATCGATGGTTTTGCCGCTGATTACAGGTCGAGAATGGGAATCTTCCAGGGCAGTACACACATTTTTGATGAGATATCCGAAGTGCAAGAAGTGCTGGAGAGTACACCTATAGATGGCGAATTTTTGTTTAATCGAGCAACGTTCCGCTTCGAAAAATCGCACGATTCAAAATGGCTGCAACTGTGTGATATTGTGGCTGGCATTATGGCGTCATTTTTCACGTTCGCCAATCGCGTTACGGTGGAGAAAGTTGTCCCGATGATAGGGACTCTTAATGAGCAACAGAAACGAAACCTATCTTTATTACATCGGCTTATGAAAAAGAGCACCGATAAGAATATGTTTTTTGCACAAAAATCAAACGTATTTTCACAAACGGAGGTCTGTAGCCTTATTGAAAAAGTAGGAGAATACTTTGCTAAGGCACACGATGAAGAAGATTAGTACGAGGTAACCACTATGCGTAATTTGAGATCCTACTATTCTGCGTCGATTGCGGAGTTTTTACGGCAGTCGAGTAGCGAAATAATTGGTATCGTCCACTCCAACGATATTTCGGCGGAGACAACGATCCAGCAGAGCAACACTTGGGAATCTGAGGTGCAGATTCTCAAGGATCAGCTGCGCTCTTTTTCGGACGGTAGGATCATTTTTGAATACACCATCCCCAGAATGGGAAAGCGTGTAGACGCAGTGGTGCTTTACAAAAATATTGTTTTCCTCTTGGAATTCAAGTGCGGTGATGCTGAATATCGACAGTCTACATACGATCAGGTATACGACTACGCTCTGGACCTGCGAAACTTCCAGAAGGAAAGCCATGACAAACTTTTGGTGCCGATCATGGTATCCACCCGGGCGGTAGCAGCCATAAATGTAATCCGCGAACGCGATCGAGTAATCGAGCCACTTCGTTGCAACGCTGGCAATATTGCCGATGTGATTAACATGGTCGCAGCGCGTTATAACGAATCCGCTTTTGATTATGTAGCATGGGAGAACTCTGAGTATCTTCCTACGCCCACGATCGTGGAGGCAGCGCAGGCATTGTATCGCGGACACAACGTTCATGACATTACCCGTAGTGACGCAGGCGCAGAAAATTTGACGGTCACCACTGATGAGATTAACCGCATCATCGAGTACAGCAAAGCAAACGGCAGAAAGTCCATTTGCTTTGTAACGGGTGTCCCCGGTGCCGGTAAAACGTTGGTCGGTTTGAATATTGCTATCCAGCGTTCCGATGCGCAGCAGGGCGAACACGCGGTGTTCCTGTCCGGTAATTCCCGTTGGTGACGGTACTGCAGGAAGCTCTCGCCCGTGATAAGGTGGAGCAGGAAAAGCAGCGCGGCAATCGTGTTTCTAAAACGGATGCACTTCGCAGTACATCTGCGTTTATACAAATCATTCACAAGTACCGCGATTCTTTCGTTGGTAACAATAATATCCCGCCTGAGCGCGTTGCCATCTTCGATGAGGCACAGCGCGCATGGACACAGGATATGATTGAAAAGTTCATGGCCACCAAGAAGGGCGTTTCGCCGTTCCCGTATAGCGAGCCGGAGTTTTTGATCAGTACTATGGACCGCCATCAAGATTGGGCGGTTGTCATTTGTCTGGTTGGTGGTGGACAGGAGATCAATACTGGCGAAGCTGGCCTGCCTGAATGGTTTGATTCTTTGCGTCGTGCATTCCCCGATTGGGACGTGTATATCACACCGCAGCTTAACGATGATGAATACCGCCGCGGCAGAAGCTGGAGCGGTATGCTTGACGGGCTTCGCACTTTCGAGCGGGACAAGCTTCATTTAGCAACATCGGTGCGATCTTTCAGAACACCGGATCTGGCAGCGTTTGTAAAGGCGGTGCTGGATGCAGAAACCGATGAAGCAAAAGCGCTCTATCAGCGCATCAAAGATAAGTATCCGATTGTGATCACCCGCGATTTGAACAAGGCAAAAGACTGGGTGCGCGATCACTGCCAGGGCACCACTCGCTATGGTTTACTCGCCAGCAGCGGAGCATTGCGCCTAAAGCCGGAAGGCATCTTCGTTAAGAACGAGATTTCGGTAGCCAACTGGTTCCTGAATGGCAAGGACGATGTCCGTTCCAGTTACATGCTGGAAGATGTGGTAACAGAGTTCGATATTCAGGGATTGGAATTGGACTATTCCGTTGTTGCATGGGATGCCGACTATCGTTACGTAGATGGCGAATGGACCTATAACAATTTCGCCGGCAATCGCTGGAATAATGTTAGCTCCGAGGAACGTCGTCTGTATTTGAAGAACGCTTATCGTGTGTTGCTCACCCGCGCCCGCCAAGGTATGGCCATCTTTGTGCCAGCCGGCAGCGATGACGATCAGACCCGCAAACGCGAGTGGTACGACGGGATATATGCGTATTTGAAGGAAATCGGGATTGAAGAAAAATAAATCGATTGAAACAACCAAATTGCTGCGAAGGTGTTATATAACAATTTAACGATTGGAGGGTAAATATATGTATCGCTTTAAAACTAGTGAAAGAAACAATGATAGAGCGACAGAGTTTGAAACTAAATCTTTGCTTTATCTTTTGACAAAAATCAAAGGGCATAAAAAGATAGATATATTTATTATAGATTGTTTTAATGACGTAACCGGAGCAAAAGAGAATTTTGATGAATCGTGAGATGTTCAATCAAAAGGAATATCGTCATTATCGCCAAAAACAATTGGAGCTGCACTATATACGCTATTCTCAAATCATGTGAGCGATATTGATTTTACACACTATATTTTGTTTTTTCCGCGTATAAAAGAAAGCTATCTTAATGACTCTTCGCTCGAAACCTTTACTATTACTAATTTCAAAGAGGATAAAGTCCCTAAAATTAAAGAAGGGTTAGAAAGTGAAATTACACGGCGAAATGATTGTGAAGTAAATAATGTGCACAATCTTTTAAGTATTGATGATTTTTTAAGTAAAGTTGTTTTTGTAATAGATAGCTATCAGAAATCAGACTACATCAAATCGATTATAGAGTTTAAAAATGTGAATCGTTTGGATGAATCGTTTTTGAATAGAATTTTTGATGAAATTCGTATACTGCAAGCCGCCAAAAAATACCGAATGTATATAATCGAGAGGTCAACTCGATTCAGCAGGCTGTAAGCTTTAATAAAACTATACATAGGAAAGATGTCGAGTTGCTTGTTGTTAATAGGGTCATTGGTAATGATCTGTTTTCTAAGAGTGGGATTCCTATGTATTTTGTGCGAGAAGTCGCCGATTTGGACGAAGATGATATAATCGATATTATTCAGGAGTGTCAAACGAAGATTAGCCGGACACTATTCAATAAAAATAATAAAAAAGCATTTTGGATACTGTTGGAAAAAATAATGTTAGAGGCAACTCACAACCCGACTGCGAATATTCATGATATCCTTTCTGCAATAAATTCGGAGCTGAGAGAAAGTGTTTTTACTATGGATGATCAGGCGCTATTGTATTTGATTGCTTCAGTTAAGGAGGGCGTACTCAATGAAAATAATTAAGACGGGCTGTGGAAACACCTGTGAAGCATTTATTGAAGAACGATTGACTGATGGTGTTAATATTATTTTCAGTAACGACAACAACAAGGGAAAAACGATCATTTTTCAAGGATTAATGTACGCATTAGGAAATGATCCTATTTTCCCCAGCGGCTTCGAATATAAAAGCTACTATTTTTATACCAGCATAGAACATCAAGGAAAAATATATGAATTTTTAAGAAAAAATAATAGTATAGCCATCAAAAGTGACAGCGGAGTCACTGTGCTTGATGATATATCTGATTTGAAGTATTTTTTCTCAAAGAATATTTTTGAATTGCCGTATATAATCAAGGATGATTTTCAAAAGATGGTGGATCTGTCCTTGTTTTATCAGCTGTTTTTTGTGGGTCAGGATAAACGCAATCCTTCTAATCTTATAAACGCCGGATACTACAGCAAACAAGATTTTATCAACCTGATCTATTCTATGGCAGGTTGCCTTACTTTGTCTGAATCTTTGCAAAAGCTAAAGGAGTTACAAAATGATTTGCGCGCATGCAAATCTGAAATTGCAGTTTTAAGCAAACGCTTGACGTTCTATAGGGAACATCCTGAAATAGCCAGTACAGTTTCCAAGGGCGCAGATCTTGAAAAACTGGAAAAAGAACGAGTCGAATTACAATCTATAATTCAAACTATTTCGGATTTGCAAAGGAAACGAACCCGGTTGATAAACAGAAAAATCAAGTTGGAAACGTTACTTACAGAGTTAAGTTCCTTAAATAGGCAGCTTGAAACGGGGGAAATCCGTTGTCAAGATTGTGGTAGCAGAAATGTAATCTATAGTAATGGGGATTTGAGTTTCGAACTAACTAACGACATAGTTCGAAAGAATATAATGGCGTCCATAGGTGAATCTATAAAGCTTTATACTTCGCAGATATCTGATTTACAACAGATGATTAACTCAAAGCAAGCGGAGCTATCACAAAGGATGAAGAAAATCCCCGTTCCCATGGCTGATATTTTGATATATACCGATACCATCAAATCTTATGAAGACGATGAAAAACGCCTTTCCGAGCTTTACGATAAAAAAGCTTGTTTAGAAGCGGAGATAGAGAGCCAGCAACAAATTCAGGATGTAAACGCAAGCCTTCAAGCTGAAGCTAAAGCGACTATACTATCTAGTATGAATTCTTTCTACAAACTGATAGATCCTGACGGAACACAAGAGTTCAAGGATTTCTTTGCAACAAGAAATATGACATTTTCCGGCAGCGAGGAACAGGAGTACTACTTCAGTAGAACATTAGCAATTTTTTGGTATTTGCGACATAATTTCCCTATCATCATGGATTGCTTTAGAAAGGGAGAGTTGTCAACCAAAAAAGAGAATACAATGATCGAAGAGTATAAAAAAACGAAGCAACAAGTCATTTTGTCTTCGACATTAAAAGACGAAGAGTATAATTCTGGTTCAAAATATTATAGTATTCCTGGTGTTACCGCAATAAACTATGAGTCAAACCCCAACAGTCATATTTTACAGGCGTGCAATAGTGAAGAGTTTATGGAACTGATTGCATCGTTTGGTGTTGTGTTTTGATGCAATAAATACGAACCGAATTGCTATCTTTAAAGCTTAGAAAACGTTTTAGAGAAAATGACTGACTTAAAAACGACGTTACAAAACAGCAAACGGCTTTGCAGTGGAAATGATGAGGTGTCGTGTGTGTCCTTTGTGTTAATTATCGGTTCTTTCGCTGGACTTTTCCATTGGCTTGCGGCTTAATTGTCCCTGCCAAAGGAGGTGGCGACATGCGAAGTATCATAGAAGAACTGTATTACGGCAACATCAGCCCGTTGGATCGGGACATCATCAAAGGCGGTACGTATTCGCACATACTAAACCTTGTGACCCGGAACGAGGATGAACTGGTGCAGACGCTGACGCAGGCGCAGCAGGAAACGTTCGAGAAGTTCAAGGACTGCGCGTCGGAGCTGGGCGACAAAAACGAAATGATGTCATTCGTCCTCGGATTCAAGCTTGGTATGCGGTTGGCAGCGGAGGCAATGATCAGCCTGGATGAGATCACAGACCCCAAAATGACATAATGGCACGAGGCATCGCAGCAGAAATGTTGCGGTGCCTTTTTGTGCGAAGCAAGAAAACCACGCGATAGTCGCGTGGTTGAAAAAAGGCTATTGCCGGTGAGTAATAGACAGAAAAACTCCGATTGTATAAAATAAGGCTGTGACCTGCCAGTTACAACCAAAAATACAATCGGAGGACAATGAAATGAAAAATGATTTCAAAGACAATAAAAGTTTAGCACACACAAAATGGAATTGCAAGTATCATATAGTATTTGCACCAAAGTACAGAAGAAAAGTATTTTACGAAGATAAGCGATTAGAAATACGAGAAATAATACGAACGTTGTGCCAATGGAAAGGTGTAGAGATAATAGAGGGAGAGATATGCCCTGATCACATACATATATTGGTAAGCATACCACCAAAAATGAGTGTTTCATCATTTATGGGATATTTGAAAGGCAAAAGTAGTTTAATGATATTCCAAAAGTGGGGAAATATGAAGTTTGCATATAGAAACAGAGAATTTTGGTGTAGAGGATATTATGTTGATACAGTAGGAAAAATACAAAGGCAATAAAGGAATATATAGCCGACCAACTCAAACGAGATAGAGAAGAAGACCAGTTAGCGATGTTTGATCCAAGAGACCCATTTATGGGTGGCAGATAACAGTTGCGTGGCTGGCAGGCCAATACAGAGCGCACTTGTGCGCAGCCAGTAGTATTAGGGCTATGCCCGAAAATGAAAAAGGGGCTGTAAAAAAACAGCCAAATAAAGGCGGCGAGTCTCTGCAAAGAGGCTCGCCGTCGACCATTGTTAGGAAATGTTTATTTAAGATTATGTAATGTGCTAAATTGCAGGGAATTTGCAT
>SVKY01000074.1 GCA_015068235.1 Oscillospiraceae bacterium | reverse complement strand
TTCCTTCCAAGACATACAAATACACCCTTTCTCTTCTGTATGCCTTGATTATATCAAAAACTGTAAACCATGTCCTTGCACATTGTGTAAACTATCTTACTACACTATACATCATGACCCTCCCCTATAGCGTGAAACGATAATCTCACCGATTGATCGGAATCGGGCAGGTGATTCATAATTGATAATGGTATTATATTCCGAGCAGGTCTTTTAGCCATTGGAGCGTTTTGAAGCGGAAGGTATATTTTTCCTCGCCGCCTGTGATCAGCTCCTGCTGCGCATCGTCAAAGTCGCCAGCCTCGGCGCACTCTTGCACTGCCTCGCCGGTTGCCGCGGTACAAAGCGACGGAAATACCACGCACCACCAGTTTTTCCCCTGCGCTTGTCCGATATTGACACGCAGCGCACGGTAACGTCCTGCCGGAAGCGTGAAAGTCTCATAGTAGCGAGTATCGAAATTTTCATATCCTAAACTGACCGTGATCGTTTCATCGCTGACATCTGCCGCCGCATCTGCAATTGTCTGCAAGTTTTTCTCAATCACACATTCTGCCTGCTGCGCATTCGTGCAGTGGGCAGTTAATTCATTCACGCTCTCAAGCACCGCATCACGCACTTCGAGCTTATGTGCTTGATCTTCCTGCGAATCCGAATTTGCCACCACATGCAAGCGCACGGTTTTATTCGCAATTTCTCTTTGCAGTATAAGATTTTCCACACCGAAAAGCAAAAAGGCAACCGCAAACACTGCAAATAACCAACAAATCATTCTGATTTTCATAAAAAACACCGTCCATATGTAAGTTGTACTCACAGTATGGACGGTGTTTTCGATTTTTATACATTCATGGCAGTAAATACCTTCAAAGGTTGCGTTTTCATCGCCTGAGCCGCAGCTTCTGCCGCTTCCTGTGATGTAAAAATACCAAAAACTGCCGAGCCGCTGCCGGTCATCTGCGCACCGCAGGCGCCGTTTTGCAGCAGCATTTTCTTGATGCTCTCAATCTGTGAACGTTCCTCCCCGAGCGCTTCTTCAAAAACATTGCACAGCAGCGTTCCTATCTCTTGAGCAGAGCCCTTGCACAACACCTCACACATCGCCTGCGTTTCGGGGTGCTTTTGGATCGGCACTTGATCAAGCTTCGCATACAGCTTCGGTGTTGAGAAGGATAGCTCGGGCTTGCAGATCACATAATAGATTCTTGCAGAAGTCTTCAAGCCTTTCAGACGTTCTCCCCTTCCACATGCCAAAGCGGTTTCTTTTCTCACGCAGAACGGAATGTCAGAGCCGATCTTTGCACTGAGGTCTGCAAGCGCTTCTTTCGAAAACGGAGATCCCTTCCAACGGTTGAGCGCACGCAGCACCGCTGCCGCATCTGCACTTCCGCCGGCAAGACCTGCCTCAGACGGGATGCGCTTGGTAATTCGGATCTTAATTCCGTCAGGTTCCTCTTCGATTGTATCGAAAAACAGGCGTGCAGCTTTCCAAACCAAATTTTTCGAATCCAATGGAATTCCCTCGGCATCGCATTGAATACACCAAGGCTTGTGTGTATCAAGATCGATCTCGATATCGTCACAAAGCGACACGCTCTGCATCACCGTCTCGATCTCGTGGTAGCCGTCTTCACGCTTATAAAGAACGTCCAAGGTTAAATTGACCTTTGCGTAAGCAGGTTCTTGCAGAGTGATCATTTGATCTTTCTGCCTTCCAAATAATACCTCTTCTCACGGCTATGACCCATGGAGAAGGTCTTTCTGGGCAAAATGCCGTCAGCGATGACGCCGCGGAAGAGCTGACTCTTTTCCATCGCAGGCAGGAGGAAGCCTATTGCATTTTCCTGCTTTGCAAGTCCGATAAGTGCATCGTCGTCATGTATGTAATCGATGTCGCCTGCATTTTCCTTCAAGTATGCGTCCAGGAAGCCCTGCAGCACACCGACTGCCAACTGACTCTTTGCCTTATCAAGATAAACCGTGCCACATTCCTCGCCGATGTACCACTTGACTTCAAAGCCACCCTCTGCGCAAGCCTCTTTTTTCAGCGCTTCGAGCAAAGCCTTCGGGTCACACTTGACGATCACACGATGGATGGGCTCAAAGACCTGAGCATCATCGTGAATATTCTCAAGCTCAACAAGGGCATAGCGTGCAGGATGGTCGGACAGATCCTTGTCGGGGTTCTGTGCCTTGAGCTCTTCATAGCAGGATTTTGCCGTTGCCAAAGAGTGGTTGCCGTCGCCGACAGCAAATACCATCGGAACACCGTTCAAGTCCTCATACTTCTTGCCAACGTTTGCGGTATAGTCTGCCAAACGGGCATTGAAAGCCTCAGCTTCTGCGCCGTCTACGAGATAACCGATAATGCGGTTGCCGCCTTCCATCAGCTCAAAATCATAAAGCTTGGTCAGTTTTTCCTTATTCTTTGCGATCGGCTCGATCAAAACCTTGTCATGGTCATCGCACAGCATCAGAATATGCGGAAGCTCGATGGGCGCATCCCGGCGCACACGCATACGGGGCGGAATACGCTCAACAACCGTGCGCTCAGTTGCACGAATGGCAGAGGTGGAGCCGGTGGAATAATCATAAGCATCCAAATCGACCATGCCTACAAGGCCCGGACGAACGGTGCCATTCTCCAGCGTTCTTTCCACATAAACCAAAGCATTCGGATAGGTTCTGAAAACCTCTTTCTTCAAATAATCCGCCATGGTCGCATTGATCAGTGCGGTATGCTCTGCTTCTTTCTCCGTTCCAAGCTCAGCTTCGGGCAGGATCAGATTGATCGTCGAGGGAGCACCCTCTGCGTTCTTGCGTACTCGATCCCAATAGGCAGGATCAGAGGTAAACTGGTCACATGCAATGACAGCCCACTTCTCCATAGAATCTACATTGGGGAACAGAATATCAGCAGGTAAAAATGCGTTCATATAATTCATCCGCCTTTCCAAATATTTCCGTGCGTAATCATCGCACAGTTTCGTAATATAATTATAACGCATAAAACAAGTTTTGTATATTCATCTTTTTTTACAAATTTCACCGATATTTTTGCGAATACTGCCCAAAAACCCGTTCATACTATAATCACCACTACAATAGGAGGGATTTTTACGGATACGTTAGCATTGCTTTTGAGCATCATCGGTTCTCTGAACTGGGGCCTTGTCGGTATTTTTCAGTTCGACCTTGTCGCATGGATCTTCGGCGGTCAAACCGGTCTCATCAGCCGCATCATCTACGCTCTCGTCGGCTTGGCAGGTGTATGGTGCATCAGCCTGCTCTTCCGCAGACGTGCACTAGCTACGACAGACGATATGTAAGCAAAAACCGCCTCTTCCCTCGCAGAAGAGGCGGTTTTGTTATTATACATTCGGAAGCTTTGCCAGACTTGCTGCGATCTCTTCATCGCTCGGGACATAATCCGACATCTCGCCATCATTAAATCGCTTATAAGCATAGAGATCAAAATAGCCCGTTCCGGTCAAACCGAACACGATATTTTTCTCTTCGCCTGTCTCCTTGCACTTGAGCGCCTCATCAATGGCGACACGGATGGCATGGCTGCTCTCGGGCGCAGGCAAGATGCCTTCCACGCGCGCAAATTCTTCAGCCGCTTCAAAAACCTTCGTCTGCGGAACGCTGACTGCCTCCATCAAACCGTCTGCATAGAGCTGCGAAACCACACTGCTCATGCCGTGATAGCGCAGACCGCCTGCATGGATCGAAGCCGGCATATAATTGCTGCCGAGCGTGTACATCTTCGACAGAGGGCAGATCATACCTGTGTCGCAGAAATCGTAAGCAAACTTGCCCCTCGTCAAGCTCGGACAGGATTCCGGTTCCACAGCGATCAGGCGCATATCCGCCTCGCCACGCAGCTTCTGTCCCGCAAACGGCGAGATCAAACCACCGAGATTCGAGCCACCGCCTGCACAGCCAATGATGATATCGGGCTTGATATTATACTTATCCATCGCAATTTTGGTTTCCAAACCAATGATGGACTGGTGCAGCAGAACCTGATTCAAAACACTGCCGAGGACATAACGGTAGCCTTCCAAGGAATTTGCAGTTTCCACCGCCTCGGAGATGGCACAGCCCAAGGAGCCACCCGTTTCCGGATGGTTTTCCAAGATCTTACGACCGACCGCCGTCGTATCCGACGGTGACGGTGTGATCGAAGCTCCGTAGGTGCGCATGACCTCACGGCGGAAGGGCTTTTGCTCATAAGAGACCTTGACCATAAACACCTTGCAATCCAAGCCAAGGTAAGAGCACGCCATCGAAAGCGCTGTCCCCCACTGACCTGCGCCGGTTTCTGTCGTCACGCCCTTTAAGCCCTGCATCTTGGCATAATATGCCTGTGCAATGGCTGAATTGAGCTTGTGGCTGCCGGAGGTGTTGTTGCCCTCAAATTTGTAGTAAATATGCGCCGGGGTTTCAAGCTTCTCCTCCAAACAGTATGCTCTTACCAACGGAGAAGGACGGTACATTTTATAAAAATCACGGATCTCCTGCGGAATCGGGATATAAGCCGTAGCATCATCCAGTTCCTGACGGGCAAGCTCACAGCAAAAAACCTGTGACAGCTCATCGAGCGTCATCGGCTGCATCGTTGCCGGATTCAGAAGCGGTGCCGGCTTATTCTTCATATCGGCTCGAACGTTATACCATTCCTTCGGCATCTCCGATTCTTCGAGATAAATCTTATACGGGATCTTCATTTCAGTTTCTCCTTTCAGCCTCGGGACATGAAAAAATCCTATCCCGATCATATGCCGGGACAGGAGTGAATGTCATTCCTGCGGTGCCACCCTGCTTGACGCCAAAGCGCCCACTTTGTGCGTGCTTTTACACGCTGAGCTTTGTTAACGAAGTGTCCTCTCCGTCTTACCTACTATCTTCAGCTCGCCCTCCAACGCCCATTCGGCATATCCGTCCGTACCGCACTCACACCAACGGCGGCTCTCTGTCACATTCAAAATATGCTTACTTACTCGTTTTCAACGGTTTCCTGTATTAAAACATATAGGTTGAAATTTGTCAAGACTTTCTACCTAATTTTACTTGATTTTTGATTGATAATTTGTTATTCTAATACTGCAATCTAAACTAAGGAGGATCCTCATGAAATACACTGGCACCAAAACCGAGGCAAATCTCCGTGCTGCTTTTGCAGGAGAGAGCCAGGCACGCAACAAGTACACCTATTTCGCATCCGTCGCAAAGAAGGAAGGCTATGAGCAGATCTCCGCTCTCTTCCTCAAGACCGCTGAGAATGAGAAGGAGCACGCCAAGCTGTGGCTGAAGCACTTAGAGGGCATCGGCGACACCAAGGCAAATCTTGCCGATGCCGCCGCAGGCGAAAACTACGAGTGGACCGATATGTACGCTCAGTTTGCCAAGGATGCCGAAGAAGAAGGCTTCCCCGAGCTGGCTGCCCAGTTCCGTGGCGTTGCACTGATCGAGAAGTCCCACGAAGAGCGCTATCGTGCACTTCTGAACAATGTTGAAATGAAGGCTGTTTTCGAAAAAGCAGGCGAAGAAATGTGGGAATGCCGCAACTGCGGTCATCTTGTCATCGGCAAGAAGGCTCCCGAGCTTTGCCCCGTTTGCGCCCATCCGCAGGCATATTTTGAGCTGAGAGCCGAGAACTATTGATACAAAAAACGCTCCGAAACAGCCGTTTCGGAGCGTTTGATTTTACTTGAAAGTGAGCTTAGCCACGATTGGCAGATGATCGCTGCCTGCCGCATTGGAAATTACTTGATAGGAATTGCAGGTAAAGCCGGCGCTTGTAACATAGATGTGATCAATGTCGCCCGTCGGATTGCTTGCAGGCTGCGTGTTGATATTGCCAAAGCTATTGGAAATCACCTTCTTGGCAATTTGGCGAGCTTCGTCGAAACGTGTCTTTGTAATGGTGTTTGCGCTGCCGTTAAACTTCGCATCACCCTGCAAATACTTACAAACAGTGCTCGAACTATTTGCATTGAGGTCGCCGGTGATCACAATACGATTCTTCGTCTTGATATAGTGCGCTTCCTTCGCAACCGCCTGAGTCAAAATAACATTCAGCTGCTTGACCTTCACAGCATCTGTGAAATCCAAGTGCGTATTAAACATCAAGAAATAGTCATTTGTTCCCTTGATTTGGAAGCAAGCCCAGGTACAGATACGGTTATAGGCCGAATCGGAGAATTTCGATGCCTTCGTAGGCGTATCGGAAAGCCAAAACGTACCCTGTGCATAAACAGAGAGCTTGGAAGTCTTATAATAAATAGGATTGTATTCATTACCTTCCTTCCAGCTATTGGTACCGCGCGCCTTGCCCTTGACAATGCCGTATCCTGCCTTCTTCATCGCCAGCGTCATGCCGGTTTGCTGCAGTGTGGTAACCTCCTGCATGCCGACAACATCAGCAGAAGCAGACTTGACCATGGAAGTAACCTTGGAGAACGAATAGTTGGTATTCTTAAGATTGTAGGACATAATGTTGACCGAGCTTGCAGCCTCAGCTTGATGGATCGGTAAAATCCCAACGCAAATAGCTACCAGCATGATCAGAGAAATCATACGTTTCATGAAATTCATAGTTTTCCCTCCAAAAACTTTTGTCGTTTAACGTATTAAACAATTAAATTATATCATAAAAACCAACTTTTGTAAAGAGAAATATTATAAAAATTCAATATTTTTGCAATATTTCCATCTTACACAGCCAATTACGCTCATCTGCATAAGCCTATGGTAAAAATACACAGTGGTAGGCAGTCATCGTGAGCGCAGTATGTATGCCGAATAGAACCAACATTCGGTAGAATGACATGCTTATCATCAAATTCTGATTTATCGGTGAGTTTCGTATTTCAAATCGTAGGGGCGGACGACTCTGTCCGCCCTGCGTAGGCACTTCGTGTGGGCGGACAGAGTCGTCCGCCCCTACGAACAAACAGCTCGACAAATCGGAATTTGAAGATCAATACGCAACAATAAGCTGCTGCAAGGGTTTTGCCTTGCAGCAGCTTATTTTTATGATCTATTCAATTGATTTCGATTCGTGCAATTGTTTATGCAATTGCTCGGTACAGGAAGGTCACGATCTGACCTCTGGTGCAGCTTGCGTTCGGGGCAAACTTGCCGCCGCCTACGCCCTGTGTGACATCATTTTCTACTGCCCAAAGAACAGCGTTGAAATAATAGTCGTTCGTCTTAACGTCAGGGAACGGATTATTCGTGCTTGTAGGAGCAGGCTCGCCCTGAGAGCGCCACAAGAACGTTGCGACTTGACCACGAGTGCAGGTGGCATTCGGTCCAAATGTCGTTGCGGACAAACCTGTTGTGATGCCGTTTTCCACTGCCCAAAGAACTGCCTTGTAGTAGTATTCTCCTGCCTTAACGTCCTTGAAGTTATTCTTCGTAGAGGTCGGCTCGGGAGAACCGCAAGCTCTCCAAAGGAAGGTTACGATCTGACCACGGGTGCAGTTTGCGTTCGG
>SVKY01000073.1 GCA_015068235.1 Oscillospiraceae bacterium | reverse complement strand
AGCTGTCGTTCGGGGCAAACTTGCCGCCACCGACACCCTGCGTGACTTCATTCTCAACTGCCCACAGGACAGCCTTGAAATAATAGTCACTTGTCTTGACATCAGAGAACGGATTGTTGGTACTTGTGGGTTCGGGCTCGCCTTGGCTTCTCCACAAGAATGTTGCGACCTGACCACGGGTGCACGTTGCATTCGGTCCAAAGGTCGTTGCGGACAAACCTGTTGTGATGCCGTTTTCTACTGCCCAAAGGACTGCCTTGTAGTAGTAAGCATCTGCCTTGACATCCGTGAACGGATTATCGGACTTGGTCGGTTCGGGACTTCCGCAAGCACGCCACAGGAAGGTCACGATCTGACCACGAGTGCAATTTTCATTCGGAGCAAAGCTCGTTGCGCTCATGCCGTTGGTGATGTTCTTTCCAACTGCCCACAAAACGGGAGTTGCAAAATAGTCACTCTCCTTAACATCTGTAAACGGATTCTCGGTCGGAATCTCAGGCTCGGAAGGCTCAGAAGGCTCTTCACTCGGCTCAGACGGTTCCTCGCTCGGCTCAGAGGGTTCTTCACTCGGCTCAGACGGTTCCTCACTCGGCTCAGACGGTTCCTCACTCGGTTCAGTAGTCTCTTCACTCGGCTCAGAGGGTTCTTCACTCGGCTCATAATTGAAATGGATCGTTGCATTGAATAATTCGTCATTTCCAGCACAAATAAGAATCTTATTCCACGCTTCTTCTGTGCCACTGTAATAGATATCTTTTAAGTTATCGCAATCGCTGAACGTCCACATATCAATCCGTGTCAAGCTATCAGGAATTATCACGCTGGTAAGGCTGCTACAATTGGAGAACGAGTAATTGGCGATACTTATCACGCCATCGGGAATCGTTACGCTTGTAAGACGATTGCAGTTATAAAATGCAAACCGGCGGATGCTCGTCACACTGTCAGGGATCGCATATGACCCGGAATAACCACCGGGGCATCGGATCAGCTCTGTTTTTTCCTTGTCAAACAGAACGCCGTTTGCATCGGAGCTAAAATAATGGTTTGCTTCCTCAACATAAATAGCAGTTAAATTATCGATCCAAGTAAATACTCTGTTTTCTTCGATGTTGATGTATACAACGGGCAGTCCTTCAATCGTATCAGGAATCAAAACCTCTGTTACGCTCTCATCACAACCGATAACCCTAACTTTTGCATCAGAAGATATTTCATACTCCAAATAGCTCGGTACATCACATTTGGCGCATATGCCGTCGACAAAATCGTGCATAGCATTTTCAACCGTTTGATAGGAAATTGTCATGTCGCAAATTTTGCAGGATGTCACCACGCCACAACACGTTTCGCTTGCGAAAGTTTTATCTCCATCAACTTCATAATGCCGTACTGCGGCTGTTAAAAGATGGTTATCCGAATCAATTTGAATACTGTTCCACTGTTCTTCCGTTCCGGTGTAGAAGACGTGGTTCAAGTTATGACATAAATAGAAAGCAAACTCCTCGATGTTTGTAATACTGTCAGGAATCGTCACGCTCGTCAGACTGGGACAGAAATAGAATGCACTATCATTAATACTTGTCATGCTGTCAGGAATCACTATGCTCATTACGTTACAGCCGGAAAACGCACCCGCGTCGATATTTATCACACTGTCCGGGATCGTATACTCGCCTGAATAAGCACCGGGACATTGAATCAGCTCTGTTTTTTCTTTATTGAACAGAACGCCACTTGCATCGGAGCTGTAATATTGATTCGCCTCATTGACCCGAAAACCAGTTAAGCTGTCACAGTCAGAAAACGCAGAAGTGTCAATACTCGTTACGTTGGCGGTAATTGTCACACTCGTTAGACTGTCGCAGTTATTGAATGCATAAGAGCCGATGCTTGTTACGCTATCAGGGATTATCACTTCCATCAGATTACTACATCCCGAGAACACACAACTGTCAATTATTGTCACGCCATCAGGAATGGTCACACGCTTTAGACTATCGCAGGACGAAAACGCAGAAGGCCCGATGCTTATTACGCTATCAGGGATCGTATACTCGCCGGAATAAGCCTCGGGACATTTGATCAATTCCGTTTTTTCTTTATTAAACAGAACACCGCTTGCATCAGAGCTGTAATATTGATTCGCTGCATCAACCCAAATACCAGTTAGACTATTGCATCCGGAGAAGGCAGAAAAGAAGATGCTCGTTACGCTATCAGGGATTGTCACACTCATGAGGTCAGGACACCACTCGAATGCATAAGAGCCGATGCTTGCAACCTGCATTCCCTCAATCGTATCAGGGATCATCGCTTCCGTTACGCTACTGTCACAGTTGATAATTTGAACCGTAGCATTCGCTTCCACAAAATATTCAAGGTAACTCGGAACACCGCACTCACTGCAAAAACCATTGGTAAAGGAGTGCTCCGAATTTGCAACTTTTCGATACTCCAAAATCAAATCGCAAACTGTACAATATTTTGCAAAACCACAGCAAGTTTTGACCTCTGAAATTGCCTCATCTACGCTGACTTCACAATGGAGTGCCACATCAGATAGAGCGAAATTATTCGGTTCAATGCAGATACTGTTCCATTGTTCTTCTGTGCCGGTGAAAAAAACATGTTTCAGACTTTCGCAGCCACAGAACCCAAACCAGCCGATTATTGTTACGCCATTCCCAATTACCACATTTGTCAGGTTGTCACACCATCCGAATGCATAATCCCCAATGCTCGTTACGCTGTCGGGAAGCATCACGCTCGTCAGGTTGGAACAGCTTTCGAATGCATAATCCCCAATGCTCGTTACGCTGTCGGGAATCGTATATGTGCCGGAATACGTGCCAGGACATTGGATTAATTCTGTTTTTTCTTTGTCAAAGAGAATACCGTTGGCATCAGAACTGTAATTTTGATTTGCTTCATCAACCCAAATGCCTGTTAGAGAATCGCAGTCAGACATCGCCTGATTTCCAATCTCTGCCACATTTTCAAAAAGCCTGATACTTGTCAGATTATCGCACCTAAAAAACGCATATTCTCCGATGCTCGTTACGCTATTAGGAATCTTATATGCACCGGAATACGCCCCGGGACATTGAAGCAACGCTGTTTTTTCCTTATTGAATAAAACACCGCTAATGTCAGAGCTATAGTGCTCATTTGCCTCGTCAACCCAAATACCTGTTAGCTGTTCGCAGCACCTAAATGCATGGTCACCAATAGCCATCACACTATCAGGAATCGAAACACTCGTTAAGCCATAGCAATCAGAAAACGCCCCCATGCCGATGCTCTTCACGCCATTACAGATCGTTACATTTGACATCCAGTAGCAGTCCATGAAAGCATACTCTCCAATGCTCGTTACATTCCCGGGGATTGTCACGCTCGTCAGTTTAGAGCAATTACTGAATGCCTCATCGCCGATGCTTTTTACACTGTCAGGAATCGTAACACTCGTCAAGCTGTTGCAGGAACGGAATGCCTCATCGCCGATGCTCGTTACGCTGTTAGGAATCGTCACGCTCGTTAAGTTGTCGTGGTCATAGAATGCCTCATCGCCGATGCTCGTTACACCCTCGCCGATTTGTGCCGAAGTAATACTATCTCTATAAGAATACCACGGTACGCTATCGGAACTTGAATAGTCGGTCATGGCTCCGGTGCCGGAGATCGTAAGCACGCCGGTATCAGTATCGAGAGACCATGTAAGGCTATCGCCGCAGGTGCCGGAGTAGGTTGCGGCGCCTGCGGTGGGCGACATCTGCGGAAATGCCGAAAGCAGAAGAACTACAACCAAAAATAGGCTCAAAATCCGTTTTTTCATAATTTCCTCTCCTAAAAAATTTATGTCAAAAGTTGCCACAACATATGTTCTGAATGGATCTGTATTTTGGGTGCAGATTCGCAGTGGAATATTTTGACATGATATATACAGTATATCCCATTTTTTCTCTACCGTCAAGAAAAAGCGCAAATAATGTTCGTCATAAAATCATACCAAATGAGCTTGAGGATTCTTCTGCATTCGTATTGTCGTCAATTTCAAATCTATCTTGCGTTCTTGGGCAAAATATGATAATATTAATATGGCGTAGAATGTATGACTATTTCACGAGAGGTGTTATGAATATGAACGAAGTACAAACCACTGCAAAAAAGAGAATGCTTTCGGGCATCAAGCCCTCGGGCGATCTGACCTTGGGCTCGTATTTGGGTGCGATCCGCAACTGGAAGGATCGTGCGGACGAATTTGATTGCTATTATTTCATGGCAGACCTGCACTCCATCACGGTGCGTCAGAATCCTGCCGATCTGCGCAGACGTTCCTTGGAGCAGCTTGCGCAGTATATTGCCTGCGGATTGGATCCCGAAAAAAACGTGCTTTTCTTCCAGAGCCATGTGCATCAGCATGCAGAGCTTGGTTGGGTGCTCAACTGCTATGCTATGTTCGGCGAACTCAGCCGCATGACGCAGTTTAAGGATAAAAGCGCGAAAAATGCCGAGAATATCAACGGTGGCTTGTTCACCTATCCTGCGCTGATGGCAGCGGATATTTTGCTCTATCAGGCGGATTTGGTTCCCGTCGGCGAGGATCAGAAGCAGCATGTTGAGCTGACGAGAGATATCGCACGCCGCTTCAACGGCGTTTATGGCGATGTATTCAAGATTCCCGAGCCCTATATTCCCAAGGTCGGCGCAAGAATCATGAGCCTTGCCAACCCTGAGGCGAAGATGTCAAAGTCCGAGAATGAAGATCCCGGTCGTGTTTGCCTGATGGACAAGCCTGAGGATATTATGCGCCTGTTCAAGCGTGCCGTGACCGACTGCGACAGCGTGGTACGCTTTGATACGGAGAACAAGAAGGGCATTTCCAATTTGATGAACATCTATTCCGCAGCAACAGGCAACAGCTTTGAGGCAATCGAGGCAGAGTTTGCAGGCAGAGGCTACGGTGATTTCAAGAAGGCGGTCGGTGAGGCTGTCATCGAACTGTTGCGCCCGATCCGTGAGGAGGCAACTCGCCTGCTTGCAGACAAGGCATATTTGCAGAAGGTCTGCGAGGAAGGTGCGCAGAAGGCATCGTATGTCGCAGAAAAGACCCTGCGCAAGGTTTATAAAAAGGTTGGTTTCGTAGCCCGTTAAGGCTGGGAGGTTTTTATGGTTCTCGATCCGCAACTGATTTTGAAGATTGTGCTGACGATCGTTACGTCAGCAGCGATCTCGTGCGCCGTCACGCCACTGATCAAAATGCTGGCACGCAAGGTCGGCGCAATGGATATTCCAAAGGACGAACGCCGTATGCATCACACACCGATTCCTCGTATGGGTGGTTCGGCAATTTTTTTGGGATTTATTGTCAGCTTTCTGATTTTTGGCGGCAAAATGATCACCTCGGAGATGCAGGGAATCCTTTTGGGCGCTGTGATCATCATTGTTTTGGGCATTTTGGACGACATCATGACCCTCAAGGCACTTCCGAAATTTGCCGTTCAGATCATTGCTGCCGTCGTGGTCGTCTGTCATGGCTGCCGCATTGAGCATTTTATGGGCTTGGCGATGCCGAGCTGGCTGTCATATGCCGTGAGCATTATTTGGATCGTGATGATCACCAATGCCGTCAACTTTATCGACGGCTTGGACGGTCTTGCCGCAGGCGTGTCCGCCATTTCCGCAGGCACGATGTTGGTCGTTGCGCTGATGCTCGTGGGTGAAAACAATCTTGCTGCGATCGCTTCGGCGCTTTTCCTGGCAGCACTTTTTGGCGGCTGTGTCGGCTTCATTCCTTATAATTTCAATCCGGCAAGCATTTTTATGGGCGATACCGGCTCAACGTTTTTGGGCTTCATGCTGGCATCGATCTCTATTTTTGGCCTGTTTAAGACCTATGCGATCATTTCCTTTGCTGTGCCGTTTTTGCTTTTGGGCTTGCCGATTTTTGATATCTGCTTTGCCGTCATTCGCCGTGTGGCAAAGGGTCAAAGCCCCATGCACGCCGACCGTGGCCATGTGCATCATCGCTTGATCGACATGGGCTTTAGCCAAAAGCAGGCGGTTGCCATCGCATATCTGATTTCTGCACTTTTGGGTTTGGCTGCGGTTCTGCTCACCGACAGCGGTGAGGTGCAGGCGCTGATCTTCTTGGCAGCGATTTTGGTGGTCGGAGCGATCGGCTTCAAGCTCATTTTCTCCCACCATCACAAAAAAATGGAAGCGTCGAAGGAGGAGCACCATGAAAATTAAAATCATGTCCGTCTTCGGCACTCGCCCCGAGGCGATCAAAATGGCACCCTTGGTCAAGGAGCTTGCCGCGCGTGAGAATTTTGAAAGTCTGTGCTGTCTGACGGGGCAGCACCGTGAAATGCTCGATTCCGTGATGGAAATTTTCCGTTTGAAGGCGCATTTTGACCTGAATATCATGCAAAAACAACAAACCCTTTCCTCCATCACCACACGCACCATTTTGGGTATGGAAGAGGTTTTTAAGGAGGCAAAGCCCGACCTGATCTTGGTTCATGGTGATACCTCGACAACCTTCGCAGGCGCTTTGGCAGCGTTTTATCACAAGATCCCCATCGGTCATGTCGAGGCAGGTCTGCGTACTTACGATAAGTATTCTCCCTTTCCCGAGGAGATGAACCGTACATTGGTTGGCGATCTTGCAACGCTGCATTTTTCTCCGACCATGGCAAATGCCGAAAATTTGCGCAAGGAAGCCGTGCAGGGTGAGATCTTCATCACAGGCAACACCGTCATCGATGCGATGAAAACGACCGTCCGTGCGGATTATCCCTTGGAGCTGATGGATCGGCTGACCTCGCAGGGCAGGCGTGTGATCGTTCTGACCTGCCATCGCAGAGAGAATTACGGCGAGCCGATGGAAAATATTTTCCGTGCGGTACGTCAGATCGTGAAAACGCACGAGGACGTGGAAGTGATCTATCCTGTGCACTTAAGCCCCACTGTGCGTGAATGTGCGGCAAAATTCTTGGGTGAGGAACAGCGCATCCACCTGATCGATCCCGTGGATGTCGAGCAGATGCACAATCTGATGGCACGTTGCTTCTTTGTCATGACCGACTCCGGCGGCTTGCAGGAGGAGGCACCTGCCCTTGGAAAGCCTGTTTTGGTGCTGCGCAAGGAGACTGAGCGTCCCGAGGCGGTCCACGCAGGGACGGTCAAGCTTGCAGGTGTTGCGTATGATGAGATCGTGCGCCTGGGCAACGCGCTGCTTGACGACCAAAGCGTGTATGAGGCAATGGCGAAGGCGGTCAATCCCTACGGTGACGGCAACGCCTGCAGGAGAATTGCCGATGCGATCGAATGGCATTTCGGTCTGCGCAAGGACCGCCCCGAGAATTTTTTGCCCTGATGTAAAAACGAATATAACCGCCAAATTCCGATTTATCGAGCTGTTGGCTGCGTTTTGACACCGTAGGGGCGCACGACTGCGACTCGCTAAGAGCCTCGCTTCGCTCGGTTGCTCGCATGCATACCGCTGCGGCGGCATCTGCGCGCCCGTGCAGGCACTTCGTGTGGGCGGACAGAGTCGTCCGCCCC
>SVKY01000072.1 GCA_015068235.1 Oscillospiraceae bacterium | reverse complement strand
CTGGCTTGTTCAATTATTTCGATTTCTTTTTCGCTAAACTTATACCGTGAAGACATAGTATCACCCTGTTATATTATACCACATACACGACATATAATCAAGCATTCCTATTAGAAATTAGTATAAGTTGCAAATTGCTTTGAAGGAATGCTCTGAAAGCGAATATTGGCTGGAACTGCCGATTGAGAGTGGCTATTATGGTGACAAAAGCATACTTGCTTAATGTATAGAGATTAAGAAAATTCTGATTGCATCGATCAATACCTCTAAGAACGGAAAATGAAGATATTATTTGTTGGATTTAAAGGAAAGAATAATACCTCCGCTCAGCTTGCAACTCAACTGGGTGGACACACTCTACTGTTAACCAATTCCTGTTTGAGGTTGGAGAAGGACATACTTTCTGTTACCGAATCCTATGATTCCATCATTATGTTTGGTGTTGACAATTCTCTAAATGCCACATTGAGAATTGAGAAATGCGCGGAGCTTTATGGAATTGCTGTATCGTCTGATTATGATGTCGCACAGCTGTCTAAAATAATGGACGGTTATGGTATTGCGAACAGCATATCCAATGTGCCGACCCAATACCTTTGTAATGCAGCATACTACCATATGCTCTGCATAAATAAAAATGTTGTTTTTATTCATATCCCATCTATAAAAGGAATGAATGATACATTTATGGGGCGATTACAAAAACTGTTTCGCAAGTTATCTCAGGATGCTTAGTTCTGTTTCTAACAAAATCATTTTAATCAACCTTTGTTTTAATCCTGGAAAGTTCCTGATGGCTTTGAAATTAGTATATTTATTGAGCTTTTGATTCCGTTTTATATCTAAATGTTTTCGTAGCGATTCATTTCAACCAATCTTGCCAGAAAATACCAAGCCTTTGGCTTGGTGTTTCTCAGTTATATTCGCCTTGCGGCGAGTTCTATTGGCTGCGCCGGTGATATTTGCTTCGCAAGTGATATTGGGCTTCGCCCAGTTTGTTGGCGAATATAATACTGTTTCTTGATAAAATGATTTAGAAATCATTTTATTGCAGGATGAATATCCTGCACCGCCTGTGGCGGCAAGAAAAGTATTGTACAACATTCTTGGCGTCTACGACGCCGTCCGCTCGCAGAGCGGCAATAAAACGATTCAATCGTTTTATTAAGAATTAGTATAAAATATTGTGGCGGTTCTACGAACCCCAACGATTACGGACAACAAAAGACCCTGCAACCATTGCGGTTACAGGGTTTTCTGTGGAGCTGCTATCCAGATTCGAACTGGAGACCTCATCCTTACCAAGGATGCGCTCTACCTGCTGAGCTATAGCAGCATTTCTGACAGCTTTGATATTATAGCAAGACTTCTGCGTTCTGTCAAGCTTTTTTTGCGTTTTTTCGAAAATTTTTTTGTTCTGTAAAAGAATTATGAACACCTTGAATTCTTAGCTATATTTAAGGCTTTGTAAATACGATATTCCCATGCAAATCAAAGGAGGAGCCCCCCTTGAAATATCGCCACGAATGGAAGCATGAGATCTCATATTTCGATCTGCTGACGCTTCGACAGCGTTTTTCGATTTTACTGCAAACGGATCCTTACGCCGTCAATGGAGCATACATCGTCAAAAGTCTCTACTTCGACAACGACAGCGACAAGGCTTTGCGCGAAAAGCTGGATGGGGTCAATGTGCGTGAAAAATTCCGCATTCGCTATTATAACAATGATCTGTCCATGATCCGTTTGGAGAAAAAATCCAAGCGCAACCAGCTTTGTGCCAAAGAAAGCATCTTGCTTACGCAGGAGCAGGCGCAGGCTATCCTTGACGGTTCCTTTTTTCCGCTGGAGAGTGCGCCGCCGCTGTTGCAGGAGCTTTATTCCAAAACACATTCACAGGGCTTGAAGCCGAAAACGATCGTGCAATACACCCGGGAGCCGTTTGTCTATCCGGCAGGCAATGTTCGTCTCACGCTCGATTACGACATCAGAACGGGAATCTATAACACGGATTTCTTTCGACAGGATTCGCTTACTGTGCCGATTCGGGAGCCAACGATCATTTTGGAAGTAAAATGGGATGAATTTTTGCCGAGCATGATCCGGGATGCGTTGCAGCTGCCCGGAGTTCATGCCGCTGCATTTTCAAAATATGCCGTATGCAGAAGCTACGGTTAAATCAGAAAGGAATCAAATTATGAGCTTTGATGACATTTTCAAATCCGACTTTTTAGACAACATCACAAGTGTCAGCATTTTAGACATGGTGCTTGCACTGCTTTTGTCCTTTGGTTTGGGACTTTTCATTTTTTTGGTCTATAAAAAAACCTATCAGGGCGTGATGTACTCGTCTTCTTTCGGCACGACATTGATCGCATTGACCATGATCACAACGGTTGTAATTCTTGCGGTCACTTCAAACGTCGTTTTGTCCCTGGGCATGGTTGGCGCACTTTCCATCGTCCGTTTCCGTACCGCGATCAAAGAACCGTTGGATATCGCTTTCCTGTTTTGGTCGATTGCTGTCGGCATCGTGCTTGCCGCAGGTATGATCCCCCTTGCGGTGGTCGGAAGTGTGATCATCGGTGTCATTTTGCTGATTTTTGCCAACAAAAAATCGCATGTCAATCCCTACATCGTTTTGCTCCGCTGCGTAAACCACGAAAGCGAAACCGTTGCCAAAACATTCCTGCAGCAAAATGTTGCCTCCTGTTCTGTCAAAAGCAAGACGGCGCAAGCCGGCTGCATTGAGCTGCATTTCGATGTGCGCCTGAACGACGATAACACAGATTTTATCACCGCTTTAGCTTCGCTCCCTGGTGTCAGCAGTGCCGCTTTGGTCAGCTATAACGGCGAATATATGGGTTAATGCCATGACAACACATAAACATATTGATCGCATCTGCGTTGCAGTGCTTGCCTTTACACTGCTATTGAGCGTGCTGTTTTTGAATGCAGACGGTCTTAGCGTACAAGCAAAAGAAATGGGCTATGAAGCTCGTCTGTTCGACACTTCAAAAGTGCATACGATCGATATCATCATTGATGATTGGGATGCATTTTTACAAACCTGCCAAAGCGAAACTTACTCCATGTGCAGCGTTGTGATTGACGGTGAGGCGTTTCAAAACATCGGCATTCGCGGCAAGGGAAATACCTCTCTTTCCACGGTAGCCTCCATGGACTCCGATCGCTACAGTTTTAAGCTTGAATTTGATCAGTATGCCTCGGAAAACAGCTATTATGGCTTGGACAAGCTGAGTCTGAACAATCTGATTCAAGACAATACAATGATGAAAGACTATCTGACCTATCAAATGATGCTCGAATTCGGCGCAGACGCTCCCCTTTGCAGCTATGTCAACATCAGCGTAAACGGCGAAGCGTGGGGACTTTATTTGGCGGTCGAGGCTGTAGAGGAAAGCTTTTTGCAACGAAACTACGGTTCAAATTACGGTGAGCTCTACAAGCCCGACAGCATGGAAATGGGCGGTGGTCGAGGCAATGGTAAGAATTTCGATCCCTCAGCGCAAACTTCCACTGAAAACGGTGAACAGCCGTCCATGCCCGAAGGCTTTGATCCGTCTCAAATGGGCGGCATGATGCCCGGTGGAAACGGTGAACAGCCGTCTATGCCCGAAGGCTTTGATCCGTCCCAAACGGGTGGCATGATGCCCGGTGGAAACGGTGAACAGCCGTCTATGCCCGAAAGCTTTGATCCGTCCCAAATGGGTGGCATGATGCCCGGCGCTGGTATGTCCAACGGCGCAAGCGATGTGAAGCTTCAATATATCGACGATCAAGCTGAGAGCTATTCGACCATTTTTGACAGCGCAAAAACGAATATTACAGCTGCGGATCAAAAGCGCCTGATCGAATCGCTGAAGCAGCTCAACAGCTTTGAAAACATTGACGCCGCTGTTGATACGGAAGCGGTTATGCGATATTTTGTCGTGCACAATTATGTTGTCAACGCCGACAGCTACACAGGTTCCATGGTGCACAATTATTATCTGTATGAAAAAGACGGTCGCCTTTCCATGATTCCCTGGGACTATAATCTTGCCTTTGGCACATTCCAAGGAAATAACGCAAATAGCGCAGTAAATGATGATATCGATGCTCCGCTTTCTGTTAACTTAAACGGTGACAGACCGATGATCGAATGGATCTACCGCAACGAGGAATACACCACGCAGTATCATCAATATTTCAAAGAGTTTATCGATACGGTGGATGCCGACAAAATCATAGATTCCGCCTATACGCTGATTGCCCCCTATGTTGAAAGTGATCTGACCAAATTTTGCACCGTTGAGGAATTTGAGTTAGGCGTTGAGACCCTGCGCGTGTTCTGCCAAAAGCGCACCGAAGCGGTCACAGCGCAATTGTCCGGAAACGATACAGCAATCGATGCTTCTTCCATTGATCTTTCGGCAATGGGAACGATGAACCAAAGAAATATGTCTGCGCCTACCTTCTCAAGGGATGAAGCAGCCACGGGAGAAACTTTCTCACAATCGGAAACTGCACCCAATATGAACCGAAATCAAATGAAGGATCGTTTTGCTGAGAGCAGCGCCGAGGCAAATTCGCAAGGGACCATTTGGCTGCTTGCAGGCATTTCTGTCCTTGTGCTGTGCGTTGGTTTATTGTTTGCCTTTAAGTTCAAAAAATAAATACCCTCTTTTTTCTGCGAGCGATCACTTCACCACCGATGCTATAACAGCAAATTCCGATTGATCGGTGAGATTATCGTTTTACATTGTAGGGGAGGGTCATGGTCTCGCTGCGGCTCGGTCAGGTCGCGGCTCTGACAGCCCACCGGGCTGTCATTCACTACCGCTCCCTCCGCTTCGCTACCCTCCCGCACAGAAAACGGTAAAATTTCACAGCAAACCAATGTGAAAACGTAATATTTCACGATAATTAAAAACAATTATGGTGGTTCCTGCACACGGGAGGGTCATAACCCTCCCCTACAGTGGTTGATACGTTCTGTTCGACAAATCGGAATTTGGCAGGCATTGCAAAAACATTCTTTTTGTGGTATACTACTTACCGTGCTATCATTAAAATGTCTTGATACGTAATTGCCGAAATTAAAAATTTCTTTGTTTCATCGTCACAATTCGGTAACATACTAACAGTAAAATGAAGCCATCAAACAATTGTCAAAGGAGCAATTATTATGTCAGATCATCCTTTGTTCCCCGAATCGCAGGAGGATAATCAGATTCCTGTGCAGCAGGATTATTTCGAGCAGACCGTACCGCTTTCTGCATTTGTGCAGCAGCCTGAGAGCAACGCCGAGCCACAGAGCCCTGCGTCCGAGCCAATCGCAGAGCCACAACCGATGTTTGAAAGCTATGCCGAGCCTCAAATTCCGATGCAGGAGCCGCAACCAATCCCCCGTGCAACGGTGACAACACCACCTCCGATCCGTCCGAATTTTGATCCCTATACCGGCAGACCGACCTCTGCCTATGTACCGCCCTATCGCCCCTACAACTCGGCGCCGCAACCCCCTGCGCCCAAAAAGTCCGAACCGAAAAAGGAACCAAAAATGAAGGGTGTCGGCTGGCGCTTGGCAATCTTTGGCTTGTGCTTTGCGCTTTTGGGCAGCGGCATCGGCGGCTTGATCGTCGGGCTTCTTCTCAAACCGCAGGATACCGAACAGCCCGTTCAGGACACCATGAAGCAGGAATCGCTCCTTGAATCCCAAGAGCCGACCCAAGGCACCGTCGCCAGACCCAGTGGCAGCGCACAGGCAGTGACGAATCTCTCCTCGCTGTATGAAGCGGCTGTCCCCTCGATCGTTGGCATCTCCAACGAATATACCACCTACAACTATTTCGGACAGGCTTCGACTGCCTCTTCCACCGGTACCGGCTTCATTATCTCTGCTGACGGCGAAATACTGACCAACTACCACGTCATTGAAAATGCCGAGATTTTGACCGTCACCATGTATGACGGTACGGAATATTCCGCCGAGGTCCTCGGGTTTGAAGCAGAAAGCGATGTTGCGCTGCTTAAGGTCGAAGCAACCGGTTTGACCCCCGTGGTTTTGGGCGATTCAGATGCACTTTTGGTCGGCGAGCAGATCACTGCCATCGGCAATCCCTTGGGTGAGCTGACCTATACGATGACCGTCGGCTATGTCAGCGCAAAGAGCCGTGCGGTTTATACCGACGAAATGCCCATCAATATGATGCAGATCGATGCCGCCATCAACCCGGGTAACTCCGGCGGTCCGCTGTTCAACATGAGTGGCGAGGTTGTCGGTATCACCACCGCAAAGTATTCCGGTACGGTCGAAGGCTCTGCCACCATCGAGGGCATCGGGTTTGCCATTCCGATCAATGATGTGCTTGCGATCGTCGATGACCTGCGTGAGTTCGGCTCCGTGCAGAACCGTGCTTATATCGGCGTAATCGTCAACAACAGTGTTGCCGCAGGCGAGATCCCGGCAGGTGCATTGGTACAGAGCATCGAAAGAGGCAGCGCAGGCGACAATGCAGGCTTGCGCATCAGCGATATCATCACAGCCGTCGGAGATGCGAAGGTTTATGGCGTTGATACACTCTATCAGGCATTGCGTCCGTACCGTGGCGGAGACAGCGTAGAGCTGACCGTATTCCGCAGCGGCGAGACGATGACGCT
Organism: Oscillospiraceae bacterium; assembly: GCA_015068235.1. Classification (GTDB taxonomy): domain Bacteria; phylum Bacillota; class Clostridia; order Oscillospirales; family Oscillospiraceae; genus JAZOXB01. The sequence goes on along the minus strand of SVKY01000072.1, from coordinate 959 downwards.
GACAATCACCTTCGATTCTACGCCGTCTGCCACGGTCGAAGAAACTCCGAGTGAATACGAAGAACCCACCGAGAGCTCCACTTACGGCTTCCCGTGGGACTACATCTTCCCGTAAAAAACAAGAAAAGCCTGAAGGACACACTCCTTCGGGCTTTTTACTGCAATTTGATAAGACGTATTGATTAAATTCCGATTTGTCGGTGAGATTATCGTTTCACACTGTAGGGGAGGGTCATGGTCTCGCTGCGGCTCGGTCAGGTCGCGGCTCTGACAGCCCACCGGGCTGTCATTCACTACCGCTCCCTCCGCTTCGCTACCCTCCCGCACAGAAAACGGTAGAATTTCGCAGCAAACCAATGTGAAAACGTAATGTTTTACGATAGTCAAAAACAATTATGGTGGTTCCTGCACACGGGAGGGTCATGACCCTCCCCTACAGTGGTTGATACGTTCTGTTCGTTAAATCGGAATTTGAAATACACTATGAATCAATCAAACGGGTGAAGCCGATCGGCTTCACCCGTTTGATTTGTTGGGTTGCGAGATTAATTTTCAGTGTTTTGCGTGATTGATTTGCTGTCGTTTTGCGTTATTTTGCCTCCATGTAGGCGGCGACGGAATCTCCGTAGGTGAGCATGGCGTTGACCATGTTCAGCTCGTCTGCTGCGACGTTGGTCTTGGCTCGGACCTGGGCGACGTAGCTTTCCACGCTCCAGGAGACGGTCTGGGAGATTGCGGTCTCGCCTTCATAGAAGGTGGCGTTGATCACGTCACGCATTTCCTTTGCACCCACGTTCTCATAAATTGCCGAGAACATGATGCCGCTCTTGTTGGTGGCTGCAATTTCCCCAAGAATTTTTCCCTCGCTGTCGGTGATGACACACTTGACCGCATTCGGGTCGGTTGCGGTGGTGCAGATGCAGGACAAATTCAACTGCACTCTGGAAGTGACGGTGATA
>SVKY01000071.1 GCA_015068235.1 Oscillospiraceae bacterium | reverse complement strand
GCTGTTTCATAAGCTATTTCTCGGCGCACAGCCGCCCTCCCCTGCGTACCCCTCCCGGCACGCTTTGCGTGGTCGTAAGCTGTTACAGGTCGTTTTGCGATAACTCAAACAGCTCGATAAATCGGAACTTGGTGAATGGCATATGCGGCTTGTGGCGTATTGTTTTTGCCATAATGTGGCGTTGTGTTGCAGCATTTTTGTATGCAAAGCACGACAATAAAACCTCTTGATATGGTGCTCACACGCACCATATTATTCTATACCATCTAAGGATAAAATACAAATAGGAGTGGTATAAAAATGATTTCTTATACTAATTCTTAATAAAACGGTTTTATCGTTTTATTACCCGCTCTGCGAGCGGGTGGCGGCGTAGCCGACAAGAATGTTGTACAATACTTTTCTTGCCGCCACAGGCGGTGCAGGATGTTCATCCTGCAATAAAATGGTTTTCAAACCATTTTATCAAGAAACAGTATTACGACCGACTTTGGCAGACTTTGAAGAAAAAGGGATCAGCCGGTACACGCTGGAGATTGCATGATTGGAAAAACCGAGCCCTTGCGTGACCGCAGGGCTCGGATTTTTATGTTTGGCACAGGTGGAGCTTTGGATTTTCCTTCGCTGTGTTTTCCAGCATCAAAAGCAGGTTGTCGCAGTAGCGATCGCCCAATGCTTCATAGAGCGCATTGGACTCAAAAATCAATTCCAACTCCCCGGGATAGGTGCTTAAAATATCGTGCAGCGCATCAAGCGTTCTGCCATACGGCTGCGGAAGCTCTTTTTCAAACAAATCGTGCAGCTCACGGCGGCTTTGAATTTTTATTTCAATGCTTTTCATCTTACGGTTCTCCATAGAGCAGCTCGAAGCTCTCATAGTGATCGTCCGTGTAGTAGATCAAGCCATCGTAGGTGAAGACCAATCTCTTTGCGCCACGGGAGCTTGCACCCAAGGTGTCGATATCACATTCGTAATAGGAGTATTCCTCGGGAAGCAGTCCTTCATAGTTTCCGAAACGATCACCGCCGATGCACATGCCGGGGGCGTAGGGCTCCAAAGAACCGCCTTCCCAACCCAAGTCACGGGCTTCGGATTTGGTCATAAAATTGCCCGGCAGATAACCGTAGGTGTAAATGTACAAAGCAACATCTTCCTTGCTGGTGTACACGCCGTCTTCGTCGATGGCGTTGAGCTCACCGCTGAACTCGACGGTAGGCGTCTCCTCGGTGATCGTCTCAGGAAGCTCCTCAACAATGGTTTCGGTCGGCTCCGGCGCTTCGGTGGTGTCCTCAGTACCGAAAAGCCCGTCCGCTTTTTCCGCAAGGCTTTCCGCTTCGTTTGCGATATTGTCTATTTCACTTGCAGCCTCGGCAATATCGTTCGCAAGCTCCGCCGCCTCATCGCAGGCGGTGAAGGAAAAGAGCATCAGGAAGATCAATAACAGGGCTAATATTTTTTTCATAACAATCTCCTTTTGAATATACCCAGCCTGAAAACAGGCTGGGTATGCGTTTACATTTTCCATTTTTGACAGCGGCGTGCCTTGCGGCGGCGCTTGCGCACCTTGAAGAACAGCCACAAAACGATGACCAGCACAATGGCAACGATCGTCAGTACCAGATACAATGTTGTAGTTGTATCAGCAGTCTTGACGGTCAGCCATTGGGCGTTCATATACTGTGTTGCCTCAATGCTCAGGGCAAAAAATTCTTCGCCGGAGGCACGAGTTTGTTCGTCGGGGTAGGTGATCGGGTCCTCCACGATCTCCGGATCCATAAACTCCAAAGAAGCGGTTTCCGGAGAGGAATAGCCGATGTATTCCAAATTGCCGGCGCAAATTTCGGGCTCGAGCAGGAAGTTGATGAAGGTTTCCGCTTCTTCCTTGTGCTCGCTGCCCTTGGGAATGCAGACGGCATCAACGAAGATGTTAAAGCCCTCTTTGGGGTGATAGAACTCCAAATTCTCGTTTTCCTCCTGCATAACGAGGAAGTCGCCTGCGTAATACGGGGCGATCCAAGCCTCCTCACGCTGCATTTTCTGGAACACCTGATCCATGACGTAAGCCTGCACCAGAGGCTTTTGCTCACGCAGCTTCGCAGCGGCAGCGTCAAGCTCAGCGGTGTCATCGGTGTTCAGGCTGTAGCCCAAGGACAGCTCAGCGATGGCAAACGCATCTCTGGGGTTGTCGAACATCAAAATTTTGCCCTTGTATTTTTCGTTCCAAAGCAGATTCCAGCTCTTGTCGGCAACGTCCTCCTCGCTGACGTAGGCACTGTTATAAATAATGCCCACACTGCCCCAGGTATAGGGTACGGAGTAAACGCTGCCCGGATCATAGGCAGGATCACGGAATTGCTCGTCGATATACTTGAAATTGGGAATGTTGTCAAAATTCAGCGGTTCAAGCATATCCTCGTTGATGAGCTTTTCGACCATATAATCCGAAGGGATGATGATATCGAACGAAGAACCGCCGGCAACGAGCTTGGTGTACATGCTTTCGTTGCTGTCGAAGGTCATGTAGTTGACCTTGATGTTGGGATAAGCCTTCTCAAATTCCGCAATGACATCGATGCAGCCGTCGGAGCCGTCTGCGATATACTGACCCCAGTTGTAGACATTGATGCTGACGGTCTCGGCAGCGGCAGCCTTCACAGGCAGCAGCGGCAGCACGAGCAATATGCAGATAAGAAGTGCAAAAAGACGTTTCTTCATCGTGCAGCCCTCCTTGCGTTCCATTTGCGCCGCTTGGAGGAATCTCGCATCTGCAAAAGATTCATCGTGACCATGAGGATCAAAATTGTCAGGAAGATCAGAGTGAACAGTGCATAGACCTTCGGATGGATGGGCTTTTTGGTATAGCTGTAGATCTCGACCGGCAGGGTGACGAAGTCAGAGCCGGTGACGAAATAGGAAATCACGAAATCGTCCAGCGACATGGTGAAAGCCATCAAAGCGCCGGAGATGATGCCGGGCAGAATTTCATGCAGAACGACCTTGAAAAATGCCTGCACAGGGGTGCAACCCAAATCCAAGGCTGCCTCGGTCAGGTCGGGGTCCATCTGCGAGAGCTTGGGAAGTACGTTCAAAATGATATAGGGCAGATTGAACGTGATATGTGCGATCAACAGTGTCCAGAAACCGAGCACGGCATTGATCCTAAGCAGCACGCCGACGAAAGCGAACAGCAAGGCGAGGGAAACGCCCGTGACGATCTCGGGATTGGTCATGGGAATGTTGGTCATGGTCATGATCATCGAGCGCAGACGACCCCTGGAATTATGGATTCCGAGGGCTGCGACCGTGCCGAGAACCGTGGCGCAGAGCGTGGAGATCACAGCAATGAGCAGGGAATTTCCCAAAAGGGAAATCAGTGCATCATCACGGAACAGCTCCTTGTACTGATGCAGGGTAAAGCTCTCAAAAACAGCAATATCCTTGTTCGAGCTGAACGAGGCGATTGCCAGGACGATCATGGGAATATACAGGAAGATAAAGACCAGGATGGTGAAGAAACGGTTAAAATTTTTCATATCGTCACCACGCTTTCTTCATCATCGCTCGTAAAGCGGTTCATGATGCCGACACAGGCAAAGATCAGGACCATCAGCACCAGACTCATGGCAGCGCCCAAATTGGGGTTGTAGGCGCTCTTGAACTGCATCTCGATGACGTCACCGATCAGGATGGTGTCGGTCGAGCCGAGCTTTTGAGAGATATAGAAGGTGGAAACCGCCGGAACAAAAACCATCGTGATGCCCGAAACGATGCCGGGAACCGAGAGTGGAAGCGTCACACGGGTAAAAACCTGACGGCTGTTGCAGCCCAAGTCCTGTGCAGCCTCGATCAGACGGTTGTCGATCTTCATAATGACGGTGTAAAGCGGCAGGATCATGTAGGGCAGATAGTTATAAACCATGCCCAAAATGACGGAACCGTTATTACGGATCAGGGGCAGCGGAGCGAGCCCGAGCTGTCCGAGGAAATTATTGATGATGCCGGTATCCTCCAGAAGGGCGACCCAGGCTAAGGTGCGGAGCAAAAAGCTCATGCACATGGGCAGCATGATGAGCATCTGAAGCAAACGCTGCTTGGTCGGCTTGCAGTGGGCGATGTAATACGCCACGGGGTAGCCGATGACAAGACAGATCAGGGTTGCAAAAATGCTCAGCCAAATGCTGCGCAGAAAAATCGGCCAGTAATCGATGATGCCGGAAAGATTCGACAGGGTAAATTCCCCTGTGATCGAATCGGTGCAGGCGTAGTAGAACACCACGCCCAGCGGAATCAGGGTAAAGAGCACCATCCAAAGGATGTACGGGCCGGAAAGCCACTTACTCTTCATCTTCACTGACCTCCGCATCTGCGATCTCGTCATACTCGGCGGAGTAGGAGCTGTAGTCACCGAACATGCCGGAATATTCACTCTTGTGCATGATGTGGATGTCCTCGGGATTCAGGCGAATGCCGATATAAGAACCCTCGGGGCAGAAATCGGTGGTCTGGATCAACCACTTAAAGCCCTTGAAATCGACAATGGTATCGTAATGTACGCCCTTAAAGGTAACCGAGGTGACCGTGCCGCACAGATGTCCTGCCTCGGGCTCAACGATGTCGATGTCCTCGGGTCGGATGACAACATCAACGGGCTCGTTTTTCTCAAAGCCCTTGTCCACGCACTTAAAGGTTCTTCCGAAGAACTTGACAGAGTAATCCTCGAGCATGATACCGTCTAAAATGTTGGATTCACCGATGAAGTCTGCGACAAAGGCATTTTTCGGTTCGTTATAAATATCCTCCGGCGTGCCGATCTGCTGGATCTTGCCCTTGTCCATGACAACGATGGTGTCGGACATAGTCAGAGCCTCCTCCTGATCGTGCGTGACGTAGATGAAGGTGATATCCATCGCCTGCTGGATGCGCTTGAGCTCGTTTTGCATATCCTTTCTCAGACGCAGGTCGAGCGCGCCGAGCGGCTCGTCGAGCAGAAGCACCTTCGGACGGTTGACCAGCGCACGCGCAATGGCAACACGCTGCTGCTGACCGCCGGAGAGGGACGTGATCTTTCGATTCTCAAATCCCTTGAGTGAAACGATCTCCAGCATGTGTGTAACCCGTTCGTCGATCTCTTTTTCCGGAAGCTTCGCAATGCGAAGTCCGAAAGCGATGTTGTCATAAACATCCAAGTGTGGGAACAGAGCGTAGCGCTGGAAGACCGTGTTGATCTTTCGCTGGTAGGCGGGCACATCATTGATGCGTTTCCCGTCAAATAATACATCGCCGCTTGTCGGCGTCAGGAAGCCTCCGATGACACGAAGTGTTGTGGTCTTGCCACAGCCGGACGGACCCAGCAAAGTGAGAAATTCCTTATCGTTGATATAAAGGTTGATCGCATCGAGGATACGCTCGCCGTCAAACTCCATGACAAGGTCTGTCAAACGGATCAGCTCGTTGGACATTTATCCTCCCCCATTTCTTTCTGATATTTGAGCAAAAAACTCTTATGATAGAATATAATTATAAACTTGCCGATTGTCAATCATTATTTCGCCAAAAACAGCAAAAATTCGTGTGCTTGGGAAAATTTTTCTGCACGTTATACGGAAAATAAAGGAAAATATAAAGATTGTTGCAAAAACAAGTGGATTTTTTGGATTTTATATGTTATAATGTCCACTGTATAAAATGCCTTAGGTATGCACTGCATTCAATGACCGGGATAGGAGAGGGAAATATGGCTGTAGCTGCACAGAAAGAAAAATTGCTGGTTTCCGACTTTACGGACAATCAGACCATCATAGTGACGGAGAAGCTTGGCAAGCTGCCTCCAAAACGGGGATACCGTTTCTGCAAGCGGGTATTGGATTTTCTGTTTGCGCTGATCCTGCTTGTGATCTTGACCCTTCCGCTGTTGATCCTGGCGCCGATCGTCTGGATCGATACAAAGGGAAGCCCGATCTATCGTCAGAAGCGCCTGGGCTTGAACGGAAAGCCCTTCACGCTGCTCAAGATCCGTTCGATGCGTGCCGATGCGGAGAAGGACGGCATCCAGTGGGCAGCAACAGACGATCCCCGTATCACCCGATTCGGGAAAATTTTGCGTGCGACCCGCATGGATGAGCTGCCGCAAATGTGGAATATTTTGATCGGTCAGATGAGCTTTGTCGGTCCGAGACCCGAAAGACCTGAATTTTATGATGCGTTCGATACATATATCGACGGCTTCCGTCAGCGGCTTTTGGTCAAGCCGGGCTTGACGGGTCATGCGCAGGTCAACGGCGGCTATGATCTGCTGCCGGAGGAGAAGATCGTTTACGATTTGGAATATATCAAGAACCGCTCGCTGAAATTTGATTTCAAGTGCATTTGGGAAACGATCGCAGTCGTTTTGGGCAAGAAAGGAGCGCACTGATGGGAAAGAACGCTACGCCGACCGTCACGGTCATCATGCCGTCTTACAATGTTGCGCCGTATATTGAAGGCTCGGTGAAGTCTGTCATTGCGCAGACGTTTCCCGACTGGGAGCTTTTGATCATCGACGATTGCTCGAAGGATGATTCCTATGAAATCGCATGCTCGCTTGCAAAAAGCGATGCGCGCATCCGTGTTTTGAAGAACGGGAAGAACAGCGGCGTTTCCAAAACGAGAAATTTCGGAATCTCTCAGGCGAAGGGCAAGTATATTGCGCTGCTTGACAGTGACGATCAGTGGTGCGAGGAGAAGCTTGAGAAGCAGCTTGCGCTTTTGAAGAAGGAGAAGGCGCAGATCTGCTACACCTCCTACGCCATGCACAGCGATAAGGGCGAGCAGGTGCACAACGATTATATCGTTCCTGCTTCGACGGATTATAAAAAGATGCTTTTGACCAATGTCATCGGCTGCTCGACAGTGGTGCTTCCGGCGGATATTGCCAAGAAGCATCCGTTTGATGAAACATATTACCATGAGGACTACGTTCTGTGGCTGGATCTGATGCGTGAGGGCTGCAAGGCGGTCGGCTGCACGGAGGTTTTGGTCAAATACTGCGTCAGAAGCGATTCCAGATCGGCGCAGAAGGTTTCGAGCGCAAAGAAGCGCTGGCAGATCTACCGCAGGCATCTGAAGCTCAATATTTTCAAGTCCTCGTATTACATGATGCGATATGCGATCGCAGGCTTGAGGAAGTACGCAAAGAAATAACAAACAGCTGCCATGCGGGAAGCGCCAAAGCCTCCTGCATGCCGAAACGCTGCTTTGTTATGCTTGTGCGTTCCTGTGATTCCCCAATCGAAATAATTGAAAAATCCCGATTTACCGCTGAATTTCAAATTTTGAATTGTAGGGGCGGGTCATGGTCTCGCTGCGGCTCGGTCAGGTCGCGGCTCTGACAGCCCACCGGACTGTCATTCACTACCGCTCCCTCCGCTTCGCTACCCTCCCGCACAGAAAACGGTAGAATTTCGCAGCAAACCAATGTGAACACGTAATATTTTACGATAATTAAAAGCAATCATGGCGGTTCCTGCACACGGGAGGGTCATGCTGTATAGTGTAGTAAGATAGTTTACACATTGTGCAACGACATGGTTTACAGTTTTTGATATAATCAAGGCATACAGAAGAGAAAGAGAGTGTGTGAGTATGTCTTGGAAAGAAAGGACTGTAGAACA
>SVKY01000070.1 GCA_015068235.1 Oscillospiraceae bacterium | reverse complement strand
TTGTTCTACAGTCCTTTCCTTCCAAGACATACAAATACACCCTTTCTCTTCTGTATGCCTTGATTATATCAAAAACTGTAAACCATGTCCTTGCACATTGTGTAAACTATCTTACTACACTATACATTATGACCCTCCCCTACAGTGGTTGATACGTTCTGTTCGATAAATCGGAATTTGGGAGCGTTTTCACATTTCGCTTCCTCTTATCATATACTATGGCAAGGAGGTGCACTATGGCAGAAAACGGTTACTTAACGGTGCGTGTTTACACCTCGTCTGCACAGCTTCCGATCGAAGGTGCGACCGTCACCGTCACACAGCCCACGCCAAACGGCACAAGGCTGCTTGCAACCCGCATCACCGACCGAAGCGGCAACATCGAGCCGATCGCAATTGAAGCACCAAATCGCAGCGAAAGTCAGCAGGCAGGTGTGCGAACCCCATTCACAAGCGTTGATATTACGGCAGATTATCCCAATTACGAGCGGGTCATGGTCGAAAATGCACAGATTTTTTCCGGTGTTCTTTCACAGCAAAATTTGGAGCTTATCCCCATTGAGGAACGTCCCGAGGTATGGAATATGACAGAGATCTTTAACGTACCCTCGCAAAATCTGTAGCGCCTATGGTTACGGTATTACCCTATGTTCCGCAGTACATCACCGTTCATCTCGGCTCGCCGAACAGTAACGCAGCGAACGTAACGGTTCCGTTCATCGATTATGTTAAAAATGTTGCATCGAGCGAAATCTACCCGACTTGGGATGAAAGCGCTCTCAGAGCCAATATTTTGGCGATCATCTCGTTTGCGCTCAACCGTGTTTACACGGAGTTTTACCGTTCGCAGGGCTATCCCTTCGACATTACATCCTCAACGGCGATCGACCAAAAATTTATCAACGGCAGAAACTATTTTAACAGCATTTCGAACATTGTTGACAGTATTTTTAACGACTATATCAGACGAATTGGCTTTGTCGAACCGCTTGCCGCCAAATTCTGCAACGGCACAACCGTAACATGCGAGGGCTTGAGTCAATGGGGCTCGCAATATTTGGCACGGCAGGGACAGAATTTTGTGCAAATTCTGAGAAATTATTATGGAAACAATATTGAGATCGTCAACGATGCGCCGCTGCGAGGTTATACGCCGTCATATCCCGGCACACCGCTTAGGCGTGGCTCGCAGGGCCCCAACGTCGTCAGGCTTCAAGTCATGCTCAATCGCATCGGACAAAACTATCCTGCAATCCCAAGGATCTCGAATGTGGATGGAATTTTCGGTGCGCAAACGGAAAATGCCGTTCGAACGTTTCAGCGCATCTTCGGTTTGACCGCAGACGGCATTGTCGGCAAAGCCACATGGTATCGCTTGGTGCGGCTTTATGTCGGTGTCAACGGTTTGGCAGAGCTTGAAAGCGAGGGGCAGCGTTTTTATGCCGTAAATTGGCAGGTTCCGTCAAATATCGGCATCGGCGCAAGAGGACAATCGGTCAGTCAGCTGCAATTCATGCTGCGTGTTCTGTCAGAATACATCAATGACATCTCGCCTGTCACCGAGGACGGCATCTTCGGTCAGCAAACGCAAAACGCTGTCATCGCCTTTCAGCGCTTTGCCGGCTTAACCCCCGATGGGATCGTCGGTCCTGCCACATGGAGTGCGCTTTATGACAGAGCCTCTGCCATTATTGGCGTAACAAATAGGCTTTCGCCACAATATCCGGGCAGTCCCCTGCGCTTCGGCGACAGTGATTTTTAGGAGGTAATATGAGAATCGGAAAACAACCGGAGGTCACACCGATTACTGATTTGCAGGAGATGCTGAGAGCGATCTATCCCGACACCAAGCTTTCAAAGGACGGCACTTTCGGCAAAGAAACACAGCAGGAGGTCTCTCGTTTTCAGAAAGATTTCGGCCTGACGCCTACAGGAATTGCTGATTTGGATACTTGGGATGCCATCGTGCGTGAGTACGAACGAGCGCAAATATTCAATGGCGAAGCAGAGCCGCTGCTGCTTGTTTTGCAGCCGCAGCAGGTTTTACGTGCAGGCTCTAAAAATACGCATCTTTATGTGATTCAAGGCGTTTTGGCGGCGCTTGCACGCTATTACGACCAAATGCCCATCGTACAATCCACAGGCACATTGGATGCGCCCACAGCCGATGCGATCTCATGGTTTCAGGAGCGTTCGGCGTTGCCGATCACGGGCGAGCTTGATAAACTGACCTGGAGGCATCTTGCAAAAAATTACCGTTCCATCGTCGGAGACGGAAGCGGAAGCTATCCCATTCGTACAGCCCAACGTGAGCTTACCCCCATGGAACAGCTCACGGAATAATCAAAAGCTGCTGCGTCACCGCAGCAGCTTTTGATTATTCTTTTGCTTTGCGCTGATTCATGAAGATATAAGCTCCAATCAGCACGCACACCGTTGTGCCAAGGATCAAATACATCACAGGCGCAGAGACAGCCGTCTGACCAATTTCAATTCTGCAATCGATCGAGCGCATCAGATTCTGCACATATTGCTGCGGCATTCCTGCCTCCTGCATTTTTTCGAACACTCCACGTGTGCAATGATAGCGGGTCAGGACGGTGCCATAGGTTCCGGGAAGGAGCTTTATCACCTTCTGAAGCCCCTCGGAAAACTGCGAGATCGGCATATATGCGCCGCAAAGAAAGCCATACGCCGAGCTGACGACCGTGCCAACGGCGGAAAGCTGCCCCAGCGTGGAGAGGAAAAAGCCGATCACCGACGAAAGCGCCGTTCCGAACATCACGAGCAAAAACACATCCGCCAAAATCAGCAGCACATCCGCCATTGACAAATACCATCCCATTGTGGCAATGTAGCCAAAGCCCAACGCCGTTGCGATGAGGCAAATGACCGAGGAGGAAACGAGTGTGGCAATGTAATAGCCAAGCGCCAGAGTTTTATTTTTTACAGGCGCTATGGTCAAATCGGCTCGATTGCCGCATGCCTTGTCCTGCACCATCAGCAAATTGCAGCAAAACGAAACCGTCACACACGACACCGCCAAAAGCGATGAGACGACCTCACCTGCAACCAACGCATCAATGTAGTTGCCCGAAATTCCCTCGGGCGCTGCGGAAGCGAAGCTGTCGCGATAAACATTTGCAAGAAACGTCACATACAGAAGCATTAGGACCATCGGCGTGATCAGCGACGTAAAAAACATGCCCTTATCCTTGAAATACAGCTTCGTATTGCGATAGATCAGCGCTCTGAGCTGTGTCATTTTTTCTCGCCTCCTGTCAGTTTCTTTCCTGTTGCGGCAAGGAAAACATCGTCCATGTTTCCCTTCGTCACCTCGTAGTCGTGGAACAGCGTCGGATTCGCAAGGATCATCTGCGTGACCGCTGCTGTATTCGCAACGGAAACACGGATGGCATCACGCAGCACCTCATAAGGGACGTTCAGCGCCTTGATCTGTGTCTCCTGTGCGCCGTAGATCGTGACAAAATCGCCTGTATAGCGGTTTTTTAGCTCCAGGGGACTTCCTTGGGCGACCAGCCTTCCGTGATCCAGAATGACAACATTATCCGCATCGGCAGCCTCCTGCATGTAATGCGTGGTCAAAAAGACCGTCATCCTTTCGCTCCTTCTGAGCCCCGAAATGACCTGCCACAAGAGCTTGCGTGTTTGCGGATCCAAGCCCGTGGTCGGCTCGTCAAGAATAAGAATTTTGGGCTTATGGATCAGCGCTCTTGCAATGTCAATGCGCCTGCGCTGACCGCCCGAGAGCTTTCCGACCGTTCGCTTCAGGATGTCCCCGAACGACAAAAGGTCAGCCAGCTCCTTCAATCGCTCCTCGAACGCCCGACCCGTAAGTCCGTAAAGCGCCGCCCGGGTTTTCAAATTATCCCGAACCGTCAGCGGCTTGTCCAAAACTGAGCTTTGATATACCACGCCAAGCTCACGCTTGATTGCCTCGGCATGTTTGTCAACACGGCAGCCATCGATCACGACACTTCCGCTGTCGTGCGCAAGCTGACCGCACAGAATATGGATCGTGGTCGATTTTCCGGCGCCGTTGACTCCGAGAAACGCGAACAGCTCTCCCTCGCAAACTTGAAAGCTCAGATCCTGTATTGCCCGGATCTCACCGAAGCTCTTATTCAGGTGCTCAATTTCAATGATCGGTCTCATGATTTTTTCTCCTCAATGCGCTTAATTCCTTCTTTTGCGCAGGCGTGATGCGATAGCTTTCGATCGCCTTTTGTATCGTTTTGTTGTGTACCCAAATCGGCAGCCGTTTTTGCTCTAAATACGGTAAAATGAGCGCATAGTGCTTTGAAAGTGCCGTCGCAAAATACCATGCGATCATCATGTTGACATAGTATTCATCGGAGCTTACAGCGGCGATCATTTGCGCATATTCGGTTTTGAAATCCTCGTCTAAGAAATGAAGCATGAGCATCTCGATGGCAAAACGGACAGAATAGCAATGATTTGAGCTAAGCCATTTTGAAATATATACCAAAAGCGCTTGCTTATTGCGCGCAAAGCACCTTGGGCGTAAGGAATCGCAGGTTGCCCAATTATCGATATAGGGCAAAAATTTTTCAATCTCTGCAACGCAAGCCTCAAAGTCCCGAATTTGTTCGATCAAGAAAGCGTGTAAATGATTCTCTTCCAGATAAGCATGCGGCAAGGTAAGCAAGAATTGTTTGCTTTCTTCGCTTCCGAAAATTTGCTTCGCATAAGCACGAAGTAGCGGCGTCCGAACGCCCAGGATTCGGTCTTTTGATATGGTCGGGATCAGCTTTGCGGTAAAGCTGCGATAGCCTTCTTCCCGCATGGCTTGCAGCTGCGCTTGAATATTTTGCATCGTATCAGCTCCTTGTACGAAAACCTGATGAAAAATGAAATTCTGATTGATCGAGCTGTTGGCTGCGTTAAGCCCCTACGATTAAACTGGCTGATAAATCGGAATAATGCGATGAAGCTTGCGAAATGATCATATAACAAATCACACATTTTTGCAAGATTTTTTCACCAAGCGGTCATTTTACCGCACTGAACGGTATTCTTCACTCAGAACATTTGCCTTTTTTCGAAAGATATGATAAAATATAAAATTGAGGTGATGAGCCATGGAATTTTTAGGCTATCCGATCAGCGGCAGCTTGGTTTTGGCGCCGATGGCAGGTGTGACCGATTACGCCTACCGCACGATCTGTGCGCAGCACGCAGCGGCAGTGACCGTCACGGAGATGGTCTCCTCGAGAGCGTTGGTCTACCAGGACAAAAAAAGCCGCTCCCTTCTCAGAAAAAATGAAGGCAGCCTTTGCGGCGCACAAATTTTCGGCAACGACCCGGACATTATGGCGCAGGCAGCTGTCTTGGCGATAGAATTCAGCGGCTGTGATTTTATTGACATCAACATGGGCTGTCCGATGCCCAAAATCGCAAATAACGGTGACGGAAGCGCCCTTATGAAGGACGTTCCACTTGCCTGCAATATCGTTCGTGCAATCAAGGATGCTGTAAAGGTTCCTGTGACCGTCAAGACCCGCCTGGGCTGGGATAAGGGCAGCATTCATGTTGTGGAAATGTCGAAAGCGTTGGTCGATGCCGGTGTCGATGCCATTGCCGTCCACGGCAGGACCAGGACCATGCTCTATTCCGGCGTAGCGGATTGGGACGAGATCGGCAAGGTGGTCAAGGCGGTTTCCGTTCCGATCATCGCAAACGGCGACATTGTCACGCCCGAAGCAGCCATCCGATGCCGCAATCACAGCGGCGCTTCTCTCTTCATGCTCGGTCGGGGCTGCTTTGGAGATCCGTGGCTATTTCAGCAGGTCAATGCCGCACTGAACGGCGAGCCGATCCCCGAACGTCCGCCGTTGGCTGCAAGGATCGATGTTGCCCTGGCGCAATTTGAGCTTGCCTGCGAGGATAAGGGAGAACACATTGCCTGCTTAGAGGCAAGAAAGCACTTTTCGTGGTATTTAAGAGGCGTTTCGCACAGCGGATATTATAAAGAAAAAATTGCGCATCTATCCGATGCGCAAAGCGTGCATGCGGTTGCGAAGGCAATCAAGAGAGATTTGAGGTGATTGTCATAGACGAAAAGAAATGTATCAAAAAAGCGGCGAAGGGCGATGCTTCAGCATTCGAGGAGCTTTTATTGCGCTACCATGGGCAAATTTATAACCTCTGCCTGCGCATGACAGGAAATCCCGATGATGCTGCGGATCTAACGCAGGAAGCCTTTTTGAAGGTGTGGAAAAATTTGGAGAGCTTCCAATTTGATTCCGCATTTTCGACATGGCTATATCGCTTGGCGTCGAATTGCTGTTTGGATTTCTTGCGCAGTCAAAAGCGACGACCGACCGTCTCACTGACCGTTGAGAATGAAGAGGACGAGCAGGTCATGGACATTCCGGACGCACAGCCGACTCCCGAGGAGCAGGCTGTGAAGCAGGAGGAAAAGGAGCAGTTGCATCTGGCAATGCAAATGCTCGATGAGGAGCAGCGGCAAATTTTGACCCTGCGGGTGGTCAACGATCTGAGCTATACGGAAATCGCAGACATCCTCCGTGTCAAGGAGGGCACCGTGAAATCAAGGCTTTCCCGAGCACGGGAAAATTTACGAAAAAAACTTTTGGAAATCGGGAACAAAGGCGCTTTTTCAGCGTCTTATCATCAGGAAGGGAGGGACACGAAGCATGAATTGTGATGATTATATTTCATTGTTCAGCGGACATCTTGACGGCGTAAATACAACTGCCGAAGAGGAATTGCTACAGGCTCATATCAACACCTGCGAAGAATGTCGTGTCCTCCTTTCCGCTATGAAGAAAAATGATGCACTTTTGAAGGATAGCAAGCTGCAGCCTCCTGCCGATCTGTCTCAGAGGATCATGCAGCAGGTTCGCCAAAATCCGAAAAAAACCTCCAAAAAATCCTTCTATATTTCTCTGACAGCCTCCGGACTTGCCGCTGCGGCAATGATCAGCCTGGTTGCCATCGGAGCGTTTGAGCCGCCTGCAAGCAAGGATGCAGCGCTTTCTCTTGCATCGGCTGAGCACAGCGCGATAGAATATGCCGGCGCAGCCGAGGATGCTTTGACCTACACACTGACCGAAGCGCCCGCATTTGAGAGTTCGGATGTCAAAAAGGATATTTCTCTCGGGAAAACGGCTGTATTGCTGCTGCACGGCGACCGCGCACAGATCGCCATTGACGGTGAGGAGCTTTCTTTTGATGAGCTCGAGGTTCTTCTGCGCAAGAGCCGGTATTCTTTGACGGGGGATGAGGATGCTGCTTACCGTGTTTCCTGGGAAGACCTGCTGAAAATTGCCGAAGAATACGGCACTGCCGATTTGGCTGAAAAATATTACAGCGAGGATGGCTCGTACAGCAATGCGGTCATCATATTTGTTGGATGATCTCCTTTTCAAAGATCCCATTGATCGAAAGATCAGTGGGATTTTTGAATATAGCCGAAATACTTTTCAGCCATTGCGAAAACATCATCGGTTCGTTCAGCACAGTTCAAAATTTGAAACTCAGCGGCAAATCGGAATTTGAAATACAATATGAATCAATCAAACGGGTGAAGTCGATCGGCTTCACCCGTTTGATTGATTAGGTTGCGATGTTGATTTTGAGTGTTTTGCGTGATTGATTTGCTGTCGTTTTGCGTTATTTTGCTTCCATATAGACTGCGACGGAATCTCCGTAGGTGAG
>SVKY01000013.1 GCA_015068235.1 Oscillospiraceae bacterium | reverse complement strand
ACAAGTTGGGGCTACAGCACTATCGATCACTTCGGTATGACCGAGCGCGTCAAGGATGCCGCGCGCTACGAGGATCTCACCACAAACCGAGCAATGCTTGCCTTCGGTCAAGCCGGTTTCGGTGCAGGTTGGAGCAACTGCATTGTCGATGACTTCAGTGTGTCCGTTTGCTTCGATGACTTCTTGCGCAACCAAAATCTCGTTACAGACAGAGCAGTGCTTACCCTCGGTTAGACCTGTTTCGGTACAAGTTGGGGCTACAGCACTATCGATCACTTCGGTATGACCGAGCGCGTCAAGGATGCCGCGCGCTACGAGGATCTCACCACAAACCGAGCAATGCTTGCCTTCGGTCAAGCCGGTTTCGGTGCAGTTCGGTGCAACAGCGTTATCGATGACTTCGGTATGACCATTCGCTTCGATGACGGTTTGCGCAACGAGGATTTCACCACAGACGGAGCAGTGTTTGCCTTCCGTCAAGCCTGTTTCGGTGCAGGTCGGTGCAACAGCATTGTCGATGACTTCTGTATGGCCGTTTGCATTGGTTTCGTCTGCTTTGTAAGTGTCATTACAGACAGCGCAGGTATACGTGGTATATCCGCCCTCTGTACAGGTTGGGTCCGTCACAACGGACTGATAATTATGTCCCTTTGCTGCCACAACAAAGTATTCCTCAGGTAGAGGATACTTGCACTCAGCATCGATAAATGTAGCGGCGCAGGTAGCGCACTTGTAGTATTCGCTCATGCCATTTTCGGTGCAGGTCGGAGCAATCGGAGCTTTATAAACGAGGCTGTGGCCCGTTTTTACGATGGTTTCTGTTTTCTGATCGCCGCAGGTTGCACAGGTGTAAGTTTTTACGCCGTCAGTAGTACAGGTCGGATTTGTGGTAACCTTACCACCGTCATAAGTGTGACCCGTTGCAGAAACAGCAGTTTGTGCAACTAAGACAGTGTTGCAGACCGAGCAATGCTTGCCCTCAGTCAAGCCTGTTGCGGTGCAGGTGGGTGCAACTGCGTTGTCGATGACCTCGGTATGACCGGTTGCGGCAACGGTATTCTGCTTGACGATGACGGCATTACAAACGGAGCAATGCTTACCCTCGGTCAAGCCGGTTTCTGTACAAGTCGGGGCAACTGCCTTGTCGATGACCGGAGTATGTCCCGTGGAGCTGACAGCTTCGGTCTTGGTGCCGTTACAGAGTGAGCAGGTGTAGGTCTTTACGCCCTGCGAAGTACAGGTGGGTTGCGTTGTGACGATGCCGGTGTTCCAGCTGTGAGAAGTACTCTTGCTATAGCCACATGCGCAAGCTGCCGTATGATTGCTTGTATCGGCATAGGTATAGCCGTAGCTGTGCGCAATTGCTTTGAACTGCGCCGTGACAGTCATGTCTGCCGTGACATTTGTCAAGGTCTTGTCCCAACCGCTGAATTCATAGTGATTGGTTGTATCATACGACTTCGCCGGTGTTGATTTGGAATAGATTGCCGTATTTCCTTCAGCGACTTCCTGTATCTGCAATTTGGTTCCGTCTGCGTTGACGAAGGTCACTGTATGAAGCGCTCTTGGCAGATTGGACTCTTGTCCAATGTAAATATAGTCTACCGATATTTTGCCTGTCTCGCCTTCTGCCGAGCAAATGCTGTAGAATGTCGCGCGAATTGCATTAATTATACCGGAGGCTGCGAACGTGGCAGATACATCGGTCGTATAGGTCACCCATTCGCCGCTTGCCAAATCAGATTCGTTAACGACGAGTGTGATATAGTCCGTAGAATCTACGCCTGCTGAACCATCATCATCGTTCTTGATGTAATACAAGCGAATACGGGCTTTGCCGCCGCTGATGAGCGCACAATCCTCAAACTTCACACGGAGCTGAAGAACATCGGAACTCGATGGCACATACATCAGCGGTGTTGACAAGGAGCTGCCACTCGCATCGGCAGTCTGAACATAGGGAGAATGCCCTGTTGCGTTATAATTGTCCGTTGTATCTGTAATAGAGAGCGTCAAAATTCCGTTTGTTGCATCGATCACGGGAGCAGTACAGCGATTGCCATTGTAATTCCAGCATCCGAGATCATAGTTGATATAGCTGTAGGTTTTTCTGTCATAACGTGCTTGATCTTCGGCTGTATTTCCGAAGTCAAAATAGAGCTGATTTTGGATCGGCAATCCTTCCTTAGAACCGATATAAATATAGTCGATTGAGAAGCTTGCGGTTTTTCCTTCAGCGGATTTCAGCCAGTTGAAGCAAGGTGTCAATGATGTGATCTCGCTAAAGCCCGTGAAGTTCGTGCCGTTCGTTTTCATATCGCTGATCTTGAAGGTAAGCGTCTTCCACCCCTGATCCACAATATCCGTTGCCGTGAAATCATAGTAAACGAACGGATTGCGATTCGCAGTCGCCTCATCACTATAGAAGAGAACGAAGCGTCCAATGCCCTTGTATGCAGAATAGATATCTGACGAAACCGCATTGTCAATTTTGAAACGAACCTGGAGATAATCGTCCG
Source organism: Oscillospiraceae bacterium (assembly GCA_015068235.1). Classification (GTDB taxonomy): domain Bacteria; phylum Bacillota; class Clostridia; order Oscillospirales; family Oscillospiraceae; genus JAZOXB01. The sequence continues at coordinate 43,456 of SVKY01000013.1, read as the reverse complement.
CAGACGGATAATAGAGCAGGCGATCTTCATTGACGCCAACGCCAGCATTGAAATAGCCGTAACCGGTGTGAGCGGAACCGGCAGTGATGTTCAAAGATCCGTCTGAAACCGTTGGTGCATTCAGTTCCGTACTCTTAGACCAGTTTTTCGCAAGGTCAAGATTGATGCTTCCATAGGTTCTTGAACCATAGCGCTCACGGTCTTCCTTTGTGTTTGTAAAATCGATGAAGATATGGTCGTCAACCGGTGCATTTTCTTCTTTTCCGACGTAGATATAGTCAATTACGACCTTTCCGTCTGTGACGCCTTTAATATTTCTAAAACGGAAGCCCATGGTCGTGATCGCCTCAGCCGATTGGAAGGTAGAAGATACCGGGATCGTCAGCGTTTGATACACGCCGTTTTCCATGGAATAATCCTGGATCATCGTATAATCGCCACGGGCGGTGGTTGTTCCGTTGAAATAGTCATAGACTACAACCACATGCGGAGCATTCTCTGTCGCCATTTGGCAATCCTCCAGCTTAAAGCGGATCTGAATGATCTCCGCCTCTGAAGGGTCGTAATTCAGCGGATGCAAGCTGCGATTGTTTCGAGTGGGATAATGACCGTAGGAGTTCGTCGTCGTAAGCCACGGGCCATACCAACCATTGCCGGTATTGTATGCAAGATCCTCTGCGACCTTTACCGACAAAGTGCCCTTGTTATTGTCGATCGTGAAATCGGAATACACAGTGTTAGAGGTTGTAGAGGTCTCCAACGTTGCCCAATAACCGTTCGAAGCCTGATCAAAATTATATCCGCCATAAATATTGCTTGCATAGCGGTTTTGATCCAAATCCGTATTGGAAAAATCGAAATAAAGACTGCCATTGGTCGGAAGATTTTCTTCCGTTCCGACATAGATGTAGTCTACTGTAACAGTGCCGCCTTCAGGCGCAATAATATCACGGAAACGGCATCCAAAGGTCGTCACCATATCAACATTCTTAAATGTTTCCGACACCGGAATCGTCAGCGTCTGATACTCCCCGTTGATCAGCGGATAATATAACTCCATATCATAAGCGCCTCGGGCAATCTTGCCGTCGGTATAATGATCATAGACAACGGTAATTCTCGGACCATTCTCCGTAGGTGCCTCGCAGCCATCCAGCTTAATTCGCATTTGGATGACCTCAGCATTCGACGGATCAAAACGAAGCGCCTGTGAATACAACTCCGTGTCATTCGGCAAATAGCGATAGTTCGATGCCGTCATCAGCCATGGGCCATAGTTATATTTATCGCCATACGGACGATCCGTTGGAACATCGACCGTCAGTGTGCCTGCTTCATCATCCAAAATATATCCGTTATACGGATTGGCAGTGGACGAGGTGCCTCGTGTGATCCAATAGCCTCTTCTCCACGTTTTCGGAGCAGGTGTATCAAAGTTGTAGTATCCGTACTGTTCGGTCTTGTAGCGTTCAAGATCCCAATCATCGTTTTCAAAGCCAAAGAACAGATAATCATCCTGCGGATCCTCTGCGCCACAGACACACACGCCATTTTCAAAGCGATGCTCCGCATCCAAGCCGTAACCGCACTGCGTGCAGATCATGTCATGTGTGCCGTTATCGTTGCAAACATATGTATCGCCATAGGTATGGTTGCACTCATCCGCAGTCGAAACAAGCAGTAACGCAGATGTAACCGTACGTTCACCTGTTGTGTCGGTGACCTTATTACGAATGGTCAAATCGCCCGTACCGTTACGGCGAGAAGCGAAGGTCGAAGAACCGCCGCCGTCTAAGTTGACCGCCGTCACACAACCCAGCGAAAGCATAATATCCGCCAGTTCAGAAAGCGTAACGCCAACACTATGGGAAGCATTTCTACCATCAACGATAATGCTGACGAGCGAGCCGTCCGCCTTCAAGCCAATAGCACTTCGAGGATGTACATAGGTTACCAACGTCCCATGCTCGCTATCTTCACCATAAGTAACAACGTTCGCACCATCCTTGATCAGCCAATGTCTGGCACCGATCGCCTCTTCAACATCATCATAAGGCTCAGCGTAATCTCGAATGGCATAACTTCCATCCTTCAACACGGCGAAATACGGCTCCTTGACTGTTCCAAAGCCGGGCTGAACAAGGTTACCCTCCATGATCAGATCGCCTCTCGGGAGCATGGCTGAGTCGAAAAAGGCTCCGTTTGTGGCATAAAGCACTGTCTCACCGGTCGTAGCCTCATAATCTGCCGCCTGTTCTGTCGTTTTTTTGACAGCAAGCGGAATGTCATCATAGGTTTTTTCACGGCTCTCCTCAGTGCTCCCCTCGGTATAATAGCCGGGGAAGGACGCTTTGAGCTTTACCTTTGCCGTCGGGCTGACCGTTGCAACAAATGCTGCAAGAGGTGAGCCGTCATAGTCATAGGTATAGTGTGTTTCTGTCACACCGCTGACGATCGCATAGTTCTTCTGCGAAGTGATCGTCATACCTTCCGGCGCTGCTGCATCTGCAAGAAAAGTGATTTGCGGCAGTAAGCCGACAAATATGCCAAATATCAGCAGAATTGACAATATCCTTTGTAGCTTTTTCAATTGAATCTCCTCCATTGGTTCAAAATCGGTATACTATACAATGATTATATACGATATATCCTGCAATTTCAAGCAATTTTCATATAAACTGAGGGTGAAGTCTGTTGGCTCCACCCTCTCTTGTTTTACTGTGCGTTTGCTTTCATATATGCTGCGACCGAATCGCCGTAGGTGAGCATGGCGTTGACCATGTTCAGTTCATCTTCTGTGACGTTGGTCTTTGCACGAACCTGTGCAACGTAGCTTTCCGCACTCCAGGAAATGGTCTTGGAAATGGCGGTTTCACCCTCATAGAAGGTTGCGTTGATCACATCACGCATTTCCTTTGCACCCACGTTCTCATAAATTGCGGAGAACATGATATTGCCCTTGTTGGTCGCTGCAATTTCCGCCAAAACCTTGCCCTCACTGTCGGTGATGACACACTTGACCGCATTCGGGTCGGTTGCGGTGGTGTAGACGCAAGACAGGTTCAGCTGTACTCTCGACGTGACAGTGATGTTGGTATTCACGCTTGCGCCTTCGCCTGTGGAAGCTGCGTTGTTGACAGCCTCGGGGATTTCCTTCGTTGCATAGGCAAGTTGATCTTCCGTCAAGTCTGCGGTCACGAGGTTGTCAGTGTTGTAGCCAAGTCTGACCTGTGCAGCTGCACCGTATTTCAGCATATCCACTGCCATGGTTTTCAGCTCGGGAATGGAAGTTTCTGCATCGATCTTGCCGACCAAGAAGCTCTTGATGGAATCAACGACGGTAGTGCCGTAGTAAATCGTTCCATCTTCACCAACAGCGTAGAGGGTGGTCGAGAAGTTATCGCCCATTTCCTTGGCGTTGATGCCCTTGTAAGTAACTTGGTACATCAATGCTTCACCTGTTGCAGGATTGACCTTGGCAGTCATCTGTTCACGGTTAGCAGTGATGCCATAAACTGTTGTGACAGGCTCGCCGCCTGCAACATCTTTCTTCACTTCAAGATAGAAGTCGGAGTAAGAATTGACATCTGCGCCCATGATGTTGTAGGTAACGGTCATCTCTGCACCGACTGAAATCGACATCGTGAACTTCAGGCTTTCCTTTGGCTCGTATTTCGGCTCGGTGACTTCAACTGCGCCGCAGATACAAGTGCCGTCAACGTAATTATGATCTTCGCTTGCGTTGTAGTCGCAGTTTCCACAGGTAACGGTGTGATTTTCGCCGTTGTTGGCATATGCATAGCTATGACCGAGCGCTGCTGTTTCGTCTGCGGTGTAGCTATCGCCGCAAGCCGCACAAGCATAAGCTGTATAGCCACCTTCCGTACAAGTCGGGGCGGTGACACTCGCTTTATAATTATGACCACGAGCAGAGATTGCAAAGTATTTCAGCGGCAGAGGATACTCACCTGCTTCATCGATAAAGGTCAGCTGACACAGGCTGCATTCATAGTGCTCTGAATATCCAGCATCCACACAAGTTGCGGCAACATAGGGCTTTAAGATCATACTGTGACCCTCAGCAGCAATAGCCTGTGTATAGCTGTCTCCGCAATGGCAGGTAAATGTCATAACACCCTCACTGACGCAGGTGGGTTCAAGTGTAACCACACCCTCATCATAGCTGTGTCCGTTTGCCTCAATCAGGTCGTCTGTATAGCTCGCTGCACAGGTAGCACATGTATATGTGGTAAAGCCGATTTCAGTGCATGTCGGGGCTGTTACGACTGACTCATAGGTATGTCCAAGTGCATCCACCTCAGCGTCAGTATAAGTATCGCCACAGACGGTGCAAGTGTTTGTGGTGAAGCCGCTGTCTGTACACGTCGGGGCTGTTACGACTGACTCATAGGTATGTCCAAGTGCATCCACCTCAGCGTCAGTATAAGTATCGCCACAGACGGTGCAAGTGTTTGTGGTGAAGCCGTTTTCCGTGCAAGTCGGATCTGTCACGAGCTTCTCATAGCTATGGCCGGTTGCTTCAATCGCTTCTGAATAGCTCGCACCGCATTGACAGGTGTAAATCTTCTCACCCTGCGCAACACAGCCCGGCTGTATGACCACTTCACCTTCGTTCCAGGTGTGTGTGCAGACTTTTTCGTATTGACAATCTTGGCAAACAAAGCTTCTGCTGCCGTCTTCGTTATCGGTATATGTAAAGCTGTGTGTTTTTGCTTCATAGCTTGCAGTGAATACTGTATCGTTAAGCAGCGAATACGTTTCTACATCAACGATCGCGCCTTGCTCATTCTTCCATCCGTTGAACACATAGTGCATTTCCTCGTCCGATGCTTTTTCGGGCGCTTGCGGCATCTGTGTCATCGATGTTTTATAACCGTGATATTGGGAATACAGTTCATTTCCATCTTCGTCCAAGATATCCACCTTGACAGGTGCGCTTTCGGGTGGTCCGATATAGATATAGTCCAATCTAAAGATGCCCGATGCCGCTTCCTTCCACGAATCCATAAAGTCGATACGGATCCTTTGCAGCGTGGTGCCGATTGCAGCATTGCTGATCTGCAATGTTGCAATCCCATATTCTCCATCTTGCAAGCCTTCAATTACATCTACCTTACCTGTATAGGTTTCATTGAAATATTCATTTGCACTGGTTTGCAGATATGCCTTAAAATTCTGATCAAACAGCAGCGTACCTTCCGTCAAGCCCGTTTGTTCGGTCAAAACACTGTCAGCTTCATTACTCAGCTGCACACGGATCTGCACGACATCACCGCTGCGCAGATCATAGTTGATGTTGCCGTCCGTCATTCGCAGATAAGGGTCGGTGGCATTCAAAATATAGCCCTTGAATGCACCAAAGGTATCTCCATTTACAATACCGTTTCCGTGATATGTACCATGGACCATTTCCCACGTATATTCCAGTTCAGGAGAACCATTTTGAAAGTGCATCAGGACATAATCTCTGTCGCTGCCACATCTTGCGCAGGAAGCACCCTCATAGCTGTGACCGAGTGCTGGGATAGCTTCCGTTCTCACATCACCGCAATTTGTGCAGGTATAAGTACGAACACCGTCTTGCGTACAGGTAGGCTCTGTGGTAATCTCGCTTTCATAGTTATGCGCAGGCTGAACGCTCTGCGCCGTTGGAAGTGTCAATGCCTTCGTGCAGTCCGTGTAGCCGGGATAGTATCCCATTGCTTTTGTCATGGATGCAAAATTGCTGAAGGTCATAGCGCTGTTTAAGTCGTAGTTCCACATTTTGCTGACATTCGACCACATACGCTCGATGACATTATAGGTTCCGCTGGAGTCAATGCCGTTCCAAATTTCGCTTTCCGTGCTCATTGCGCCATAGTCAGACCAAATCAGGAAGTAGCCACCATCAACATCGGCTGCATTGACAACACATTCCGTCTTGTTCGGGAAGCTGAATACCGTCGGATTCCAAAGATTGAACACATTTTCTGCCGAAATATGTGCCCAGTTGAATCTGTAGCCGCCGCGATCGTCGTATTTGCTCTGATAAAGCGCAAGCACGTAATAGTTATAATTCTCAACAGCGTTATAGATCTTGCTGCCCTTGTCAATGAATGTATCAACCGGCTGAACGCCGCTATTGGTATAGGGCAGCTCCCAATAGACGATCTCAAGATCGGGATCAAACTCAATATTACGTTGGAACCAAGTAGAATTTGCGTAACTCGAAGTAGTAAAATCTGTGTCATACTCGCCGTCACGGTCGATAAAGTCACAGAATGCACGAACGTGGAAATCATAATCATACAGCAGCTCCGTCACCTCGTTGACATAGTCGATCAAGGTGTCATATTTTGTGCTGCCGCCACTGACATAGCTCGAGGCATAGCCTGCCCAGCCGTCATAGCGGTAAAATGCAACCTCATCTGCGCAGATATTAAATTCGTCGCAGCCGTACTGCTTGAAAAATGCTGCGAAATCCTCGGTCAATGCAAGCATCAAATTTCTGCCGACAGCATTGGTAACGTCGATCGTCTTGGTGCCGCTTCGATTGCCGGAGTCATTTTTGGACATGATATTGTCCCAGCAATCATAGGTGCTGTTATAGGAAGATGTCTTGCCCGTGGAAACATTCGTGATGCCTGCGGAGGAATATTTCTTTCCGTTATAGACAAACGAGAAGTTCTTGTTCACCGTGTAGTAATTGCTGTCAAGCTCGGAGGCAACAGTTCCTCCGACATGAGCAGACCAAATGCGGCGCAGATATTGGCAGTGCATCGGCGTATCAAACGAAGGGATCACGTCGATCTGATACTGCTTTGCGACCTCAATGATCTCGACCATTTCCTTCGCAGTCAGGTACTTATGCTCATCGGCATAATCCTGATAGGCGCTATTGACCCAGCTGCCGACCATACCGCCGCACGCCCACGAAAAATCATTGCCATTCGGGCTTGTAAAATAGTTACTGTCCCAAATGTCCAAACGGAAGCCCTGGTCCTCCGCAAAATGAATCTCGAACGTGTTATAGCCCATAAACGCCATTTGTCTAATATAATTCTTGATCCATTCGGCAGTAAAATACTTACGACCGCAATCGAGCATGACCGTACGCTCTGCCGCATCGGGGGAATCCTGGATCGTGCAGCCTGCCATGCCCGCTTCACCGTTCAGGCGCATATATTTCATCACCATAAACGCACCGTACATCAAGCCTCGAAGATCTGTACCGGCAATGCGGATATGCTCGGAATCCACCGTGATCTTGTAGCTCTCGGCAATGCCGCCGCCAACGGAGGTGTCGAGCTTCAAAATCACATCTCCGCTCTGCGCAAACGGCTCTTCACCATATACGATGGGCAGGGTTTGCGACGAAGGCAACCCGTCAGCCGCAAACTGCGTGCTCAAAAACTGCACAAACTCTATCATTTCCCCGGTCGGCTCCGCATCACTGACCAAATAGAAGCGGCTGCTTTCCGTAAGCGTAAAACTGCCGCTGCCGGACTCATAAACATCGGTCAACAGCTGCACAGTTGCATTGTTTGCGCTTCTGACAGCCTGCCCCTCAGCAAAGGTTGTCGGCATCAACGATACTGCGATCGCAATGCAGAGTAAAAAAGTCATCAAACGTTTCAACATCCTACACTCCCTCTGTAATTCAATCACAAACTAAAACAGCCCTAAAATGGCATTAATTTCGTCAAAATCCGCTTCGTCCAGATCATCGGCATCCACATCTGCAAGTGTTTTTCTCTCATCCTCACTCTCGGTGCAGAAATGAATGATCTGCGTCAGCTTTTCACGGTAGCATTCGGCAAAGCTTCTTGCCACTGCTTCATCAAAGGTTGCCTGATTGCATGAAACCTCGAACGAAAGCACACCATTGATAATGCTTCCGTCAAAGTTGATCTCGCCTGCAAAACGATTCTCCTTTGCAACACAGGTACCATAGGAAAAATCATCCGCCTGCTCGCTCTCGCCAAGATAGTTGAAATACAGGTCGATCGGCGTATCACAAATCGGTGGATACAGCAATCCGTATCCAATGCCGTGGTTCGGTAATTTACGGAGCATCTCTTTTGTCTCAACGATGACCGTCTCAGTATTCTGCGAGCAATCCAGAATCACGGGATACGCACTCGTGAACCAACCGATCGTGCGGTCGATCGCAAGCTTTTGATGCAGATCTTCCCTGCCGTGGCCCTCTAAACAGACAGCGATCTTTTCCTGCCCTGTCAATTCATTGACCGTCATGGCAAGTGCAGAGAGAAGAAGGTCGTTGATCTGCGTGTGATAAGCTCTTCCTGCATCAAGCAAAAGCTTTTCCGTCTCCTCCTGCGTAAAGCTGACCTGTGCGTGAGCAACCGTCTTTTCAGGTCTTCTTTGCAATTGCAGCGTATTTTCTGATAGCTGTGAGGCAATGCGCTGCCAATACGATCTCTCAGCATCTAATTTGCCGCTGCTTCGGTACTCCTGCAAAAGCGCAGCCCATTGAATGTACGATGCAGTCTTTGCAGGAAGGTCGATCTCTTTTCCGTTCGTTTGCTGCTCGATTGCCAAAAACAGATCATCGGTCAATATCTGCCACGAAATTCCATCGACCACCAAATGATGAATACAAATCATCAGACGATCTCCCATCGGAGTCTTAAACAACGCAGATTTCATCAGCGGTCCATTTTCAAGATCAAAGCTCGCCTGTAAACGTTCAGCTTCCTGTAATACTGCCGTTTGTGGTTCATCGTGCCCGGTAAAGTCATGCACCGAAAATTCAACCCGTTCATCATACGGCATGATTTTTAGTTGTCCGTTGCGCCAAACTGCCCTTAGCATATCATGCTGCTTCAAAATCGCATGAAGCGCCTTGTCGATGATCTTTTCGCCCGCCGCAAGCTTCAGCATGACCGCCTGATTGAAATGCTGCGGTTTTTGCAGATTCCATTTTTTAAACTGTAAAAGCATCGGCGTGTCGGGTACAGTGCCGAGAACTTCCTCCTGCATATAGCTGTTTTGCTCCAGGGGGTCTGCGAACATTGCAATTTGCTCGACTGTGGCGTTTTCCATGATATCCTTGACGGACAAAGAGAAGCTTTTCTCCCGCACCTTTGATACGACACGGATCGCCTTGATGGAGTCCCCGCCGAACTCAAAGAAGCTGTCCTTTACGCTCACACAGCTCACATCCAGGATTTCCTCAAACGCTTCGCACAGCGCCTTCTCCGCAGGATTTCTTGGCGGAATATACTCACTGTCGCTTCGCAGAACGATCTCAGGCAATGCACGCTTGTCAAGCTTTCCGTTTGTTGTCACAGGAATGTTTTCAAGCTGCATCATATATGCAGGAATCATATAATCCGGCAAAGCCTGTCTCAGCTGCGCCCGAATCTTTTCAAAATCCACGGTCTCACTGCTGACCACATAGGCATAGATCGCATTCTCGCCGTGAGAGTTCTCGCGCACGATCACAGCGCAATCGGAAATGGTCTCGTTTTTACGCAAAGCATACTCGATCTCGCCCAATTCCACACGGAAGCCACGAATCTTGACCTGTTCATCGGCTCTGCCCAAAAATTCAATGTTGCCATCCGGAAGCCATCTTGCCAAATCGCCTGTGCGGTAAAGCCTGCCTTCTGCGAAGGGATTGTTTGCAAATTTTTCAGCCGTCAGCTCAGGTCTGTTCAAATACCCTCTTGCCAAGCCCACACCGCTGATGCACAGCTCACCGGGTACGCCAATGCCGCAAAGTGTCTCGCCTTGCAAAATATAGACCTGCGCATTTTGGATCGGTTTGCCGATGGGAATGCGTGAGAGATCTCCCTCAAATTCCCAGTGCGTCGCAGCAACGGTGCATTCCGTAGGACCGTAGGAGTTGACATAGCGAGAGTTCTTCGCCTTTTCCACGATGCCGGCATCTGCTGCCGAGCCTGCCGTGATCAAGGTCCTCGGGCAAACATCGTTCAACTGTGCATAAAAGTTCGGTGGCAAGCTTGCGATCGTAATATTCTCTCTGCGGAACATTTCTTCAAATACGGGAATATCCAATTTATTCGTCGCAATGACCAGGCGTGCGCCGTTCAAAAGCGCCATATTCATCTCCCAAACCGAGCCGTCGAAAACGTAATTTGCAAATTGCAGAACATTGTCGTTTTCATCCACTTGGAATTGATTCTGAAAATACGCCTTCAAATTCGCCACACCGTGATGCTCCAGTAAAACCCCCTTCGGTTTCCCTGTGGTTCCCGAGGTATAGATGCAGTATGCCAAATCTGTCGGCACATTGCAATGCACGGGATTGCTTGTTTCCTCAGATAGCGAGGCTTCCTCTTCCAAATTGACGATCGGAAGCTGTGTGTCGATCTGTGCACCGTAAAGTACAATCGCCTTCGGCTTGCAGTCCTCGAGCATAAATGAAATGCGGTCGGTCGGATATGTCGGATCGATCGGCACATAGGCTGCGCCGGATTTGAGTACGCCATAAACCGCTGCGATCATCTCAATGCTGCGCTTCGTCAAAAGTGCTACCGTTTCATTCGGCTTCACGCCGATCAAACGGAGCGTATGGGCAATACGATTTGCCTTTGCATTGAGTTCTTCGTAAGTTATATGTGCATTTTCGCAGGTGACAGCCGTTGCCTTGGGTGATTTTTGCGCCTGCGCCTCAAAGAGCTCCACAATGGTCTTATCCGCAGGATATGGCGCTTGCGTATTGTTGAAGCAGTGCAAAATACGTTCACTTTCCTCCGCCGTCAGCGCACACATCGTACCGATCGGCTCGTCAAGGTCTGTCAGCTGCTCCAAAATCGCAGTAAAATGATTCAAGATTCCCTTGGCACTCTCTTCCCGGAACAAATCGGTACAATATTGCATACCGATGCTGTAGTTTCCCTTGTCCTCCTCAATGTTAAATGTGAAATCAAAGGTCGCCCCCGGGTTATCCATTCGAATGCTCTCGATTTGAAGTCCCTGCATAGCAAAGTGCGCATGGTCATTGTTCTGCATCACAAGCATCACATCAAACAGAGGATTTCTCGAAACCTCTCTGCGCAAGCCAAGCGCTTCGACCAAATGATCAAACGGGTATTCCTGATTTTCATAAGCAGCAAGACAAAGCTGCTTGATCTCCTCCAAAAACACCGCAAAGGTCTTGTCCTTCGACGGTTTCGCACGTATCGCCAGGGCATTGACGAACATACCGAGCATCGGTTCCGTATCCGCATGCGTTCTTCCGCCAAAAGCACTGCCGATAACGATATCCTCCTGTCTGCTGTACTTCGACAGCAAGATCATCATAGCCGACAGGAAGACCATGTATTCCGTAGCGCTGTATGCTTGTGCAATCTCTCTGATACGATTACAAACAGTGCTGCTCAAGCAATGGAACAGCATCGCTCCACGGTAGCTCTGTCTTTGCGGTCGCTTATGATCCAGCGGCAAATCCAGGCATGGAATTTCGTCCTTGAACTGCGCTAACCAATATGCCCTCTGCGCAGAAAGATCTCTGCTGCGCATCCATTGACTATAATCCTTATACTGCCTGTTCAGCGGCGGCAAAATTTCACCGTTGTAAAGCGAGGCAAGCTCCGCACAAAAGGTCTCCATGCTCATACCATCACCGATAATATGATGCAAGTCGATCAGGAGTAAGTAATGATCCTTGCGCTCGATCAGCTCCATGCGCACAAGCGGCGCTTTGGAAAGATCAAAAACACGCACAAAGCTTTTCAGCAGTGTTTCTTGCGCCGTGATCTCATCACGGTAATAACGGAAATTCGGCTCCACCTGCGGCAAGATTTTCTGCACTCCTTCGCCGTTTAAGAGCTTAAATTCCGTTCTTAATATCTCGTGACGTTCATGAATTTTCGCAAAAGCACTTTTCAGCCTGTCAATATCGATATTTCCCTCGATGCGCCAAGCCATCGGGAGATTATAGGACGTGTTGTCCTCGCCCATCTGAGAGGCAAGGTACATTCTCTGCTGTGCCGAAGACATGGGATAATAGTCTCTCTCCTGCGCAAGCGGAATCTGCGTATCTTCGCACCCACGCTTTTCCTGCAGTAGTGCCGAAAGAAGCTTCGGCGTTTGATTTTGGAAGATTTCATTCTGTGTACAGCGCACAGCAAAGAGCTTTTCTAAACGGTTGATCAGCTTGATCACTCTGAGGGAATGTCCGCCAATGTCAAAAAATCGATCGTGAATCCCCACTCCTTGAAGTCCCAGCACTTGGGCAAATGCGTCGCAAATCTGCGCCTGCAACGCATTTTCGGGCAAGTCAACGCTTGTCGCTGCCTCGATCTGTGGCAGAGCCTTTTTATCAAGCTTGCCGTTTTGATTCATGGGAATGGCGTCGATCTGCATCATATAGGTCGGAACCATATGCGGCGGCAAAAGCTCTGCCAGCAATGCTCTCGTTTGGGTCAGATTCACCGTTTGCGTACTGACCAGATAAGCACAGATCGCCTTCTCCCCCTGTGCATCCTCTCTGACGATCACCGCACAATTTTGAATCTGCGCTAAACTGCGGAGCGTGCTTTCGATCTCACCAAGTTCAATTCGATAGCCGCGAATTTTAACCTGCTCATCGATTCTTCCCAAAAATTCAATATTCCCGTCAGGCAACCATTTTGCAAGATCGCCCGTACGGTAAAGCCTCCCACCCGCATACGGATTTTGGACAAATTTTTCCTTCGTCAGCTCGGGGCGGTTGAGATAACCTCTTGTCACGCCATCGCCTGCGATGCAAAGCTCGCCCACTTCGCCAATATCGCAGAGCTTTCGTTCGTTCAGGATATAAATTTGCGTGTTGCTGATCGGCTTGCCGATATTGACCGAACCATCGGTGACGTCTGCGCAGCTCGACCAAACCGTCGTCTCCGACGGACCGTAAACATCGATGATTCTCGCCTCGGGACACAGTGCACGGAGCTTGTGAACAAGCTGCTCCGAAACACTCTCACCGCCGAGCATTATGTACTTAAAATGACGGTATCTTTCATCTGTCGGCTTCTGTGCCAAAAACATCTGCAGACGGCTTGGCGTAGTTTGGAGCGCCTGCGCCCTGCAAGTGTTCTCCAACGCCAAAAAAGCCTCCGCATCCATCTGCTCATCGCCGTTTGCAAGATAAATCGTCATGCCATTCAAAAGTGATAAAATCGCCTCCGTGACAAAAATATCGAACACGATATTCGTCACAGACATAATCGTTTCACAGCCCTCGGTATATCGAAAAACACCGCAACCGTTTTGCGTGCAATAATTGACAACATTTCTGTGCTCGACCATGACTGCCTTGGGCTTTCCCGTTGTACCGGAGGTATAGATCAGATAAGCAATATCGCTCGGCTGATTGACGGCAGGAAGCGTCCCGGCATTCTCCTCGATCGAAACCGACAGGTCAATGACCGGAAGCTGTGTATCGACCTGTGTACGATAGACAACAACCGCCTTCGCTGCGCAATCCTGCAGCATATACGCAATGCGCTCGGAAGGATAGCTTACATCCAACGGAACATAGGCTGCGCCGGACTTCAAAATGCCGTAAAGCGCAATGAGCATTTCGTTTCCCCGCTGCGCAAGGATCGCAACAAAATCATTCGGCTTTACGCCCATGCGGCGCAGCTTTTTTGCAAGCAGCTCGGCTTTTTCATTCAGCTGCGCATAGGTCAAAGCGCTCCCTTCAAATACGGTTGCGATTTTATCGGGTGTTTTTGCCACCTGCGCTTCAAAAAGCTCGACGATCGTCCGTTCCTTCGGGTAATCGCAGGCAGTCCGGTTGAAATGCTCAATGATTTCTGTTTTTTCTCGTTCTATCACATATGCCATAAGCATACCCCCACTGATATTACTCCAATACCTCGTTGATCAGATCGACTGTTCGGGCGCAGTTGTCCGTGATAAAGAAGTGTCCGCCGCCGAGCCAGCGATAATCACAATCCTTTCCGGCAAGCTCAGACCACATGTTGATGTCCGAACGTGAAATGCTCAGATCGCTCGTGCCGTTGACGACCGTCATGTTGCATTGGATCTTTTCCTCATGCGCTGCATATTCATAGATCTCTGCGATCTTGAAATCCGCACGCAGGATCGGCACAAACAGATCCAGCAGCTCACGGTTTTGCAGAATCTCACGGGTGTTGCCGCCGTAATTGAAAACAACATCCAAAAATTCGTCTTCCGGCAGCTTGTAATACTCAGATTTTTCCGCCTCATCATGCGGCGCTTTTCTGCCCGAGAAGAGAATATGCTCCGGCTCGTGTACGCCCTTTGCTTTGAGGCAATAGTAGGTTTCATACGCCAACAGCGCACCCATGCTGTGACCGAAAATAGCATAAGGCTCATTCGGCTGAAGCTGAGCAAGGATCATATTGCTGATATCCTCGCAAGCCTGCGACACAGATTCATAAAACGGCTCACGCATTCTTCTGCCTCTGCCGGCAAGCTCCAGGGGGATCAGCGTAATATAGTCATTGAGCAGGCGCTTCCACTTGTAGTACACGCTGGAAGACCCACCGGAATATGGAATGCAAAATAATTTGATCTTATCCATTGATATCATCCTCGTTTTGTCATTTTGTACATCGCAAGAAGCTTTTTATGTAAGGGCAGCTTCTGCATATCAGACCAACAGCGTTTTTTGTCAAACACATATTGGGGAATGTCCTCGTGATAGACCTGTAAGCCCTCAAACAGCTCCGCAAAGAGATAATTCGTACCGCCCACAAACGTTTCGGCAATCTCCTGCAGGGCTTTTCCCTTTGGAGAAATGCGGATCATGCGGCGCTTCTTCTCAGCGTCAGGCTGGTGGATAAAGTAAACACCGTCAATTTCATTTTCCCCGTTTTTGAAAGCTTTCAGCTTTTCAAGCAGGTCTTCTCTCGAACTTGCCAAAATCGCAAGTCTGTAAGGATTGTAAATGGGTCTGCAAACGCTTGCAGTATAGCAAAGATCCGTAAAAGAGATCTTCTTGCTTTCATCGGAAAGGTATTCCTCAAATAAACGCACGCGCTCATAAAAAGACGTTTCGCTTTTCGCCGTCAAAACGAACAGCTCTGTGCGCTCCTGCGGCGCTGAGTGCTTGCGTTCGGGTGCCTCCTGCATCACAAGCAGCAGGTTGTTGCCGCCGTAGCCATAGGAATAGATCGCACTTAAGCGTGGTTTTCCATCATCTGCAGTCCACGGTTTTAGATAATCGCTAACATAGAACGGTGATCTTGTCAAATTGACCATGTCCGTCGGCTCAACAAAGCGATACTGCGGTGGAATGGTTTTATTCTTCATCGCCATAAGCACCTTGATCAGGTTGAATACGCCGATGGCGGATTGCAAATATCCAACATTGGCAGAAATACTGCCAAGTCCGCAAAATTGCTTTCGCTCCGTAAGCTGAGAGAAGCCGCCGATCAAGCCGGAGAGTTCCAAGCCCTCTTCCATCTTGCTCGGGTAGCCCTCGCCTTCCAAATAATCTATATCATTCACATCGACCTGTGCATTCTTGATTGCGCTGACAACGACTTTTTTGATATCCTCGACACTGCTTTGGGTGAACGCACCGCTTGCGCCGTTGTTGTTGAGGCTGTGACCGCAGATAATGCCGTGGATCTTATCGCCGTCCTCGATTGCCTTGGTCAGCGGTTTTAAGAGCACCGCACCGGCGCCCTCTGCCAAATATGCACCGCCGGGGTTGTTGTCATATGCACGGGTCGTGATGTTGTCTTCATGTAAAAAGATCCAGCCGGAATTGTTATAGACCTTGATCGGTGCCATATCGACCAGGATCCCACCGGCAATTGCCATCGAGCACTGCTTGTTGCGCAACGCCTGACACGCTGTTGTGATTGCGAACGTGCTCGACGGGCAGCTTGCATCGATCGTGTATGCACCGCCTTTGAGGTCAAAAAGATTTGCAATACGGGTGGCAAGTCCGCTGCTCCAATTGTTGAGCATATACTCAAAGGAGAAATTCATGTTGGAATTATTCAGCGCCATTTGAGAATAGGAAAACAGCGCATCCTTGGTAAAATTATTGCCGATAAATACGCCGGTCTTGTTGCCGACATTCTTTTCACCCAGATAGCCCGCATCCTCCAAGGTGCGGTAGACCGTTTGGATCATCACACGCTGTCCGGGATTCATGGAGCATCCCTCTTCATAGCTTAAAGAGAAGATGTCATGATCAAACATTTCAATGTCCTTGATGAACGAGCCCTTGCAATACAGGCTCTCGTCTGCCAAAATTTGCTTAGGAAAATGGTCACGGATCAGGTCAATGCGCTTTTTCTCGCAGCGTTCGACGACCGTGCGCTTGTTCTTAAAAAGCTCCCAATAGCTCTCGTAGTCCTCCATATCGCTGAGCTTACAGCCCATGCCGATGATAGCAATGTCCTCGCGTTCGTTGAATTTCTTGATCAAGGAGATCGCCGTAGCCTTGTCAATGCGATTGGCACGCAGCTCTTCGAGCACATATTTCGATAATTTATTAAAATCAGGCATATTGCGATCCTCCCATCAGAGCCATTCGGAAAAAAATTTGCGCAGAGGCAGTGCTGTTTCATTCTCCAACGCTGCCACGCGAGCCAAAACTTCCTCTTTCGGCGTTTTTTTCAGACGCAGAACGATCTTGAGCTGATCGATGCACAACCTCAGATCATATTCACCCACATGGATGCTCTGTCCCATATACTGCTTCTTCAGCGCCTCATCGACGAACGCCTTGACCGCATTGTATGCCAAAACGATCTGCTCATCGTTCTGTGGATCATCGCTAAAGCTCTGCGTTGCAGCCATGATTCCCAAAGTTCTGCGTGCGGCGTAGAGGTAGTTAAAATGCTTGCGATACTCAAAATTTTCTAAAATCACCGCATTGTCATTCGGATCATCCAAATGTGCAAACAGGCACTTCCCTTCCGGCGCTGCAAGACGCAGCGCCGGAGCGAAGATGCAATTCGGTCCGATCTCGATCAGGCAATCCAGCGCCTCACGCTCAGCAAATTGCATGATCTGATCGATCTCGTTTCCAAACTTTTGTTCACGCACCTGCATGAGCTTCTCTTCAGAATCGATGCACTCGCAGAGCGCAAACACTCTGCCGTCTAAGTGCGAGAACGCCGGCAGCTTCCACGTATTTTTACGAATCATGGAAACCGCTTGGGAGATGGACAGCGTTCCGGCGCAGACGCAGGCGCTTAAAATCCCAACGCCGCTACCGTAAAACACATTCGGCTTCACCTGATGACACTGTGCCCAGTTTTGATAAAACGCAACACTCGTCATCAGCACAGCCAAAGCCTTATTTGTTTCGTTCCAATCGACCTCCGTCTGCTCATAAATCAGACTTTGCTTCAAATCAAGCTTCGCCTTCTTCGCAAGCTTTCGATACAGCATCTGTACCGATGGGTAATTTTCGAAAATTTCCGCTCCCATTTTGTGGTAAAACGAAGATTCGTTCGGAAATACTACGCCTAAACGCATACCATATCCTCCAATAGTTTCATTATTTCGGTGCGTCGATCACTTCGGGATCTGCCGAAAGTGCACGCTTCGATTCGATATGCTCCGCCATATCCATAACGCAGGAGTAGGTGAACATATCCGAAATATTCAGAATATCATTATATTTTTCGTTGAGCAGCTTCAAAACCTCCGCTGCAATGATGGAGTCACCGCCCATTGCATTGAAGTTTTCAAAAATGTCAATCTCGGTCAGGTCAAGCACGGCGGCATAAATCAGTGCGACCTCTTTCTCGGTCTGCGTATACTCATTGGCATCCTTGCCCAAGATGACCAGCTCATCGGGGTTAAAGCTTCTTCTCGAGCCGGATTTTTCCATGCTTGCACTGTTCTTCGCCTCAAAGCGTGCAACCTCACGGTTGATCGCAGTAGAAAGCTTGAACGGCAGCATCTGACGTGCCATCATCAAGAATTGCATGCTCAATTCGCCCGGGATGACATTGCTAAGCTCGTGGCGCATGATGAAATCAAATGCGATCAGCGCCTTTTGGGTCGAAAGCGAGGTGAAGAGGGTCATTTCATTCGACACGCCGAAATCGACCGCCATACCCGTTTCGCTCCAACCTGGCCAATTGATGGTCTTTGCGCAAATGCCATCATTACGCAGCTCCTCGGCATAGGCATCCAAGAACGCATTTGCCGCCGTATAGTCGCCCTGACCGGAGCCACCGAAGGCGGACTGCATGGACGAGAACATCACGACGAAATCGGGCTTGTTTTCCTTGAGAATGTCGGTGATCGTTGCCATGCCCATGATCTTGGGATTGACAACATCATTGAAAATCTCGATGGTCTTGTTGTAAAGGAAGCCGTCACCGGCAACGCCTGCACAGTGAACCACACCGCGAATTGCGCCAAACTCATTTGCAAGTTCAGCAGCAACATTCTTCATCGCATCATGATCGCAGACATCGGCACTCTTGACGACGACCTTTGCACCAAACGCCTCCATCTGCTCGATGGCACGGATGCGCGCGATCATCTTCTTGTTGCGGTTCTTGTCGCAAATCTCCTGCCACTTCTCTCTTGCCGGCATCGGTCCTCTTGCAGTCAAACAAATGCTGCCTGCGCCGACCTCGGCAAGATATTTGGCAATTTCCAGACCCAAACCGCCGGTACCGCCGGTGATCAGGTAAACGCCGTCCTTGCTGATCTCATAGTCACTCGTTGCAAGATCGGAAACGTTCTTCAGTTCGAGCACTTCGCAATATGCCTTGCCGTCACGCAGTGCAACGATAAGCTGATCATCCGCATTGCAAATAGCCTCATAAATTTCCTGAGTGCTCTGCTTTTCAGTAATATCGAAGCAGTGGAAGGTGCAGTTGGTATACTCCTGCACAAGGGTCTTTGTCAGCGCCGCAAAGGAGCGGTTGAGCGACTTGACCTTCTCTTCGCCCGTCACGGTATAGGCATTTTCCGTCACAAGATAGAAATTCGTCTTTCCGCTGATGTGTCTGAGCATCGCCTTCGGGAAGAAGAACATGCTGTAAAGCCCACGATTGAGTGCTTCACCGTAACCGCTGTAGTCCACCTTGGCGCACGCATGATCAACACTCGCAAAGTGGAACACATGATCCAGCACTGTAACACCGATCTGCTCTATCAGCCAATCATAGCTGCGCTCTGAGCCATCGACACGGTATGTGCGCTCGTCAAGCTTTTCATTGCCGTCAGCGATCTCGACAAAGTAGTTGTCCGTGTTTGCAAGCTGTTTTGCAAATTCCTCTGCTATGCCTGACTTATCCTTAAAGATCAGCGCATTGCCGCTGAATTCTTTTCTTTGCTCGCCCTTGAGCTCCGTCTTCTTCATGGTCAAGCCATAATAGGTGTTTGCAACATAGCTGTTGAACTTGCCAACCTTCTTGGTCGTGTATTCCTCGATCTCGGCAAGGATATTGCCCATCTCGTCTGCCAAGGTCACACGGAAGGACATTGTCTCAGAGCCGTTACCGCCGGAGAGCTTTTCCAAGCGGCTGAAGAAGCGCTGCGGCAGCTTGCCGTGAATCTTCAAATTGCGGTAAGACAGCGGCAGATACATCTCATGGTTGATATAGACCTGAAGCGGAATGTTCAGCGCTGCGTCTGCCATGCTCGGATGGTAATTATAGTCCTTCAGATCGTCTGCAAACTTATCATTAAGTCTGATCTCGCTTTGCAGCACATCGCCGTTGCGATAAATATGCTCGATGCAGTGCCATCTCGGACCCATGTAAACCAGCTCATCGGTCTCATTTTCAGGAATATCGATCACGATCTCCTCGCCCCCGTCTGCATAGTCTGCAACACGGAATTCATCCACAGGCGCATCATCATGGATGCAGGCATTGCCCTCGGAATGGATCGTCCAGGTCTCGCCGTCATCCGCCTTGGAGGCAACGGTAAACTGCACACCGTTGGGAAGCTTCTTTAAGATGATATGTGCTTCCTTATCCTCCTGTCCAACGACCAAGGGCTGGATGAAGGTCATGCTCTTGATCATGATCTTATCCGTGTGGAAATACTCCTGACAGACCGCCTTGATGATCTCGATATAAGCGGTACCGGGCACGATATTGCTGCCCATGATCTTGTGCTCCTGCACAAACCAATGCTTATCCAGCTTGAATTTTGCAGCGAAGATGGTTTCGTTCATGGAATCCGAGCTCATTCGATCGATGACAGGGTGGATCTGCTTTTCATTTGTCTGTGCGGTCTCATTGGTCAGCTCGGTGACCTTCAGATCTGCCCAGCAAACATTTCTGTCGAAACGGTACGTCGGCAGAGAGACCTTGAAATGTGTCTGTCCTTCGTAAATCGTATTCCAGTCGATGCCTGCGCCCTTTGCATAAAGACTTGCAAGCTGCTCGAGTGTCTTAATATCATACTCGTCTTTTCCTGCAAGGCTTGCCGAAAGCTCCTGCGCACGAGCGGACAGCTCACGCAGCTCCTTCTCGGTCAATTCGCCATCGGTGCGGTTCTGATATTTTTCAGAAACGATTCGATGCTTACCGATATATGCCAGTGAAACCTCCTGCGTGGAGAAATCGTTTTCAACGATTCTCAGCAGCTTTTCTCTCAGGTCATTTACATCGCTTGCAACGATCGCAAGGCGATGTGCGTAATGTCCACGGCCGATATTTGCCGTGTAGCACATATCACCAAAGTTCAGCGCTTTGTCCGTCTCAAGGAATCTGCAATATTCCTCGATCAGGCTGTGCAGGGATGTTTCCGTTCTTCCGGAGAATGTGATGATATGATTCGCTCTGCCCGGCGAGGATTCCTTGATGCGGGGCGGAGCCTCCTCCAAAACCATATGGCAGTTCGTACCGCTGAAGCCAAAGGCATTGATGCCTGCTCTTCTGCGATCCTTGCCCTTGCGCCACGGTGTCGCCTTGTCAACAACGTAGACCGGAGAATTTAAGAAATCGATGTTCTGATTCGGTTCTTCAAAGTTGATACTCGGAGGCAGCATTTCATTTTGCAGTGCAAGCGAAACCTTCATCAAGCTGACACAACCCGATGCTGCAACCAAGTGACCTAAATTGGTCTTGACCGAACCGATGCCGCAGAACTGCTTGCGGTTTGTCTGCTTGGAAAATGCGTTTGTCAAGCCGAGGATCTCAATGGGGTCACCCAAGAGCGTACCCGTACCATGCGCTTCGACATAGTTGATGGATTCGGCATTGACACCTGCACGCTTCCATGCCTCCGTGATGACCGCTTCCTGCGCTAAGGGATTCGGCGCAGTGATGCCGTTGGAAGCGCCGTCATTGTTGATCGCACTGCCCTTGATAACAGCATAAACATTGTCATTGTCACGAACCGCAGCATCATAAGGCTTGAGCATAAACACAACCACGCCCTCGCCGAAGACTGAGCCGCTGCACTTCTTGTCGAAGGTGCGCACTTGGTTGTCATTTGACGTAACAGCGCCAATGGTGCCGGCATTTTCGTGCTTGGCGTTGTTCTTTTCGCTGTCATCATCGACCAAGGTGCCGCCTGCACCGATGGACAAGCCGCCTGCAAGTGCCATCTGACATTCGTTGTTTCTCAGGGCGTTACAAGCCTCATGCACCGCAACAAGACCCGAAGAACACGCCGTATCGATGACCATTGTGGGTCCGCGCAGATTGAATGCGTAGCTGACACGGCTGGCAAGCAAGCCTTCCCATGTTCCGGTGACCTTCATAGGGTCGGGTGCTGTGGTCTGTTTGTAGAAAATAGAGTTCGAATAGTCCTTGCCGACAAAAACACCCGTCATCGTATCACGAATGGTATTGACACTGTAGCCGGCATCCTCGATCGCCGCCCACGACAGTTCCATAAAAACTCTCTGCGCAGGATCAATATATCTCGCCTCACGAGGAGAAATATTGAAGAAATCTGCATCAAATTTGTCATTATCGGGAATAAAACCGCCAATAATGCTCTCTAGATTATCAGGATCGGGATAGGTCGAAAGCTCCAAGAACTCCGCATAGTGCGGATTTTTCAACACCTCGTCAAAGGTAAGCTTATCCTCCGGCTTCGAAACAAAACAGCTTCTGCCGTTGACGATATTCTCCCAAAATTCATCCTTCGAGCCGGACATCGGCAAGCGGCACGACATACCGATAATTGCAATGTCACCGGATTTTCCGCTGTCTTGCAATTCCTTTAGCAGTGCCACGGCTTCGTCCTGCGGTATCAGTCCCTTGCTTAATTGGGTCAGAATAAACTTTTTAACAAGATTCATATCTCATACCTGCTCTCTCTATACAAGATTTTCCATTTCTTCCATGCTGAGCTTGCCACTCATAAACTGCTGCACCAGATCCTCAATGTTCGTGTCGGAAGGAGCAATTTCCTCCTGTGGTGCATTCAGACCGAGCTTGCCTGAAATATATGCGGCAATGTCATTGACGGTGGAATAAACAAACACGTCTGTGATCGCCATTGCTTCGGGATAGATGCGGTTGATCTCCTTCTGCAAATAAGATGCCAACAAGGAGTTTCCGCCTGCCTCAAAGAACTTGTCATAAATATTGACCTCCGTCACATGGAGCGTTCTTGCCCATGCCAAGGCAATATTCTGTTCCACAGCCGTCAACTTATCCGGACTCTTGCCGTAAATGATCGGCGCCTCAGCGCTCTGTGTTACGATGATCTCTTCTTCGATCTTCATCACACCCTTTGGTAAAATCAATCTTCTGTGCAATGTCTCAGCATCTAACGCCGTCAGATTGTCAAGAAGCTCACAGGCAATCACGCGCTCACAGCCAAAGTGCATCGCATCTTCAAACAGCTGCTTGCCTTCTTCATCCGTAACAAAACGCACGAAGCTGTTGTTCGGATCGACACCGAAGGCTTTTGCCATGCCGGATTCCTTCCAGCCTGTTAAGTTGATGGTCATGGTTCTCAAGCCCTGACGGTTTCTTTCGTAGGTAAAGGCATCCAAATACGCATTGGCAGCAGTATAATCCGTCTGACCGGGTGCGCCGACAGCGGAAGTAAAGCTTGAGCAAAGGATCATATACTTCAATTGATCCTTAAGTGTCAGCTTGTGCAGATTCCATGTCGCATGGATCTTGGCTTTCAAGACATTTTCTGCCGAAGTCCAAGCCTTTTGCACCAACATTCCATCGCCTGCAATGCCCGATGCTATGATCGTGCCATCGATTCTTCCGTAAGTCTTGCGAATGTTTTCAAGTGCCTGCTCCGTTTGCGCATGATCGGAAACATCTGCTCGGACGACTTCAATGTTGAAGCCAGCTTTCTGCATTTTTTCCAGGCGCTCCTTGCGCGGATCCTGCTTGATGCCAAAGCGGCTTAAAAGCACGATCTTTGCATTCGGACACTTCGAGAAAATATGCGAGCTCAATGCAAGTCCGATCCCACCGTAGCCACCTGCGATCACGATCACATCGCCATCTAAAATGCTCAATGATGTTTCCGCACGCTGCGCAGAAACCATCTGTTCCACATAACGGCGGTTTTCTCTGTAGGCGATCACCATTTTATCGCTGTGAACATCGACCTGTGCAAGCAAAATCTCGCTGTCCGTTCTCTCGTCAGCGTCGATGATGCACACTTCCAAATTTGTCTGTTCCGATTCAAGACAGGAGCTAAAGCCGATCACCGCCTGATTCATCGGATAAATGCTGGTCTCTTTGCCTGTGACGGCAGTTGCGTTCAAGGTCAAAAGCGTATAGCTCTTGCTCTCGGCGAAGCTACTCAATGCTTTTGCGATAAAGAAATTCGTCTGAAGCTTCTTCTTCACATCCTGCGCAACATCCAGTGTATCTGCGCTAAACGGGATCAGATTGATGAGCTTCGTGTCGGATAACGGCGCAAACTGTCTCAAGATGTTTGCGATTTCCGCGTCGTTCGCACTGACACTGTAAGTTAAATCATCAATTTTTCTCGTTTCATTTGACAAATACAGTCGCACAACCTCGTGATATCGCTGCATTGCAAGCTTCACGATTGGAAGATTTTCCTGTCCCAGCGTTAAGAACAGGATCACTCTGTCTGCCTTTTCAGCAAGCTCCTGCTCCTGCATTTCGATCCAGCGAATCTGCCAAAGGGCATCGTTCACTTCATTTTTCAAGAAGCTCTCTGCCTGATTGACTCGCTTGAGTGCATATTCCTCAACATCAGCGATCCGTTTTCCGCTCTTATCAAACATCTGCACTTCAAACAGAGCGATCTCCTGCGTCGGTTCGTCGGCATTTTTGCGTTTGATAAGACTGTAGGCAGCATCATTCAGCTTTCCATAGAAGCGCATGTTTTTATAATTCAGCGGCAAATACTGCCCGTCTAACAGCATAATGCCCGAATTCATCGAGCCGTCGAGCATCGGAGGATAGAGCCAATAAGACTCTGCCTCATTTCTAAAAGGTTCGCCGACTTCACTGCACAGCACAACGGAGCTTTCATCCACATAAAGCTTCGTGCCCGTTTGCCAATGCTCTCCAAGCTTGACAAAGTTCTCGCTGTCTTCCTCGGAGTCTTGCGTATACATCGTCGGATAAGCTGCAAGCAATTGCTTCAAATCGGTCTGCTTCGGTTCTCTCAAGTGATGATCCTTGCGCAAAACCGCTTCAATGTGGTCCACCCACACATCATCATCTCCGCAGCTCGACATCGAAATGTGCAGCTCCCCGTTTTCCTCTCGCACGATCGCATGAAGCAAACGGCTCTCATTCTCACCGCAGGTCATCAGCGAGAAAAATGTCACCTGCACAAATGTAAATGCGCTGTTTTTGAACATATCGCAGCCGATGGCATGCGCAATTTCGACATAGACCGTTCCCGGCATCACGCACACACCGTTGATCCGATGCTCACGGATCTCCATGCAGGTATCAAGCGTAATTTTCTTTTCATAGATACTCACACCTCGAGAGCGTACCACACAGCGATCGATCAGTGGGTGCATTTTCTCCGTCTCGTTCATTGTTGTTTCACTCGGCGTGTGCCAGCAACGCTGATGACGGAACGGATAGGTCGGCAAAGATAGCTTTTGCCGATTTTTTTCCGCATACAACGGAGAAAAATCGATTTGCGCTCCCTGCAAGAACAGTTTTGCAAGCTGCGAAAGCTCGATATTCGCCTTCGCCTGCTGCGTCAATTCTTCCTGCATTGCAAGAGTCAGCAAGCCGTCTTCCGTCTGCACTCCGTCAGCGACAATGCGAAATTCGTGATAAAATTCTTTAGAAAGCAATTCCTCAACGGAACGCTCCGTAAAATCAGAGGCATTTTCCAACACCATTGCAAATCTGCAACGGTACTGACCGCGTCCTGTATTGAGTGTGAAGCAAAAGTCCTCTAATTCTGTATTTGGATGATTTTTCAAATATCGCTGATACGACTGCAGAAGCTCTTTGAGCGTATCCTTCTCCATAGCGGAAGCCGTCAACAGCTGACGCTTGGAGGAAGGCTGAGCCTCTGCCGTTTCGTACGATTGCAATACAACATGACAGTTGGTACCACTCAATCCGAACGAGCTGACACCTGCGGTCAAAACACCGCTTTCCGTCTGCCACGGTTTGAGGGTATCGTTAATATAGATCGGAGAATGGATATAATCGATCTTCCGATTCGGGGAGACAAAGTGGATCGTCGGTACAAGCGTTTTATGCTGCATCATCAGAAGGACCTTGAGCACCCCCAAAAGACCCGAAGCACAATCCAAATGCCCGAAATTCGATTTGGATGCACCGATGGCACAAAACTGTTTTTTCTCCGTGAAGTGCGAGAACGCAGCCGTCACCCCCCCGATCTCCACAGGGTCACCGAGCTTTGTAGCCGTACCGTGTGCCTCGATATAGGAGATCTCCTCGGGGTGAATTTCGGCTTCCTTCCAGGCCTGCATGATCGCCTTTTCCTGCGCAGCGGAATTTGGAGCGGTGATACCGATCGAGCTGCCATCTTGGTTTGCGCAGCTGCCCTTGATCACGCCATAGATATGATCTTTGTCTGCAATCGCCGAGCTAAGCGGCTTCAAGACAAGATTGATCACACCTTCACCGCCACCGGTACCGTCGGCTGAATCATCAAACGTCTTTGTTCTCTCACTGCTGGAGGTTGTTCCGATGTCCTCACCGCTATCCTCAGGGCAGAAGAATATTCGAATACTGCCAACCACAGCGGTGGTAATGTCCCCTGCCTTGAGCGCTCTGCACGCCTCATGCAGGGCAACAAGGGACGACGAACACGCCGTGTCGATGACCATTGCAGGACCGGTCAGATTGAGCAAATAGCTCAATCTGCTTGCCAAAAACGAGCTGACATTGCCCGAAAGCGTAACGCCGACCGTCTCCTGCGGCATATCCTTCAAAAGCGCATCATAGCCCTGACCGACATTATTATAGCCGACATAAACGCCCGTTTTGCTGCCGTAGAGCCGCTGACCGCCGTAGCCTGCATCCTCTAAGGCAGACCATGCAGATTCCAAGTACATTCTCTGCACCGGATCCATCAGTTCTGCCTCAGTCGGAGCGATCTTAAACACCCCTGGATCAAATTTGTCGATCCATGGCAGAAACGCTCTTTGAGAAAAACGCTTCACATTACGACCGTTTGTAAGCCTCGAAAAGCATTGTGCATCTTCCACACGTTCCTCAGGGAATTGTGTGATCATGTCGAAGCCTTGGGCAAATGCCTGCCAAATCTCCTCCTTCGTCAACGCCGAACCAACCTTCGCATCGATGCCAATGACAGCAATTCCCGTCTTGTTCTGAGCGGTTTGGATCCCTTCAAAGGCGGTTGTATCGCAGCTTAATTCATTTAGCTTTAGGTTCAGATTCAGATTTAACATATTGACTCCAATCGATCTTTAGCCAATGGCACTATAGTCAAATGCTTGGAAGTATTCTGTCTTTCCCGTGTCGTCAAACAGCTCCTTGAGTCTGCTGATCTGCTCCTGCGCAGGAGCCTTCTTCGTCTTGAGGATCGTCAGCAGCAGTTCAAGCGCACGATTGACTTCTTCATCGGTCTCTTTGCGATTTTCCTGCTCGACAAGGGCTTGAATTTTTGCAAGCTCGTTGTACGGAGCAACGACACCGCTCTTGTATTCGTTATCGTCCCAATTTTGATTTCTTGTAGCGACCGCAATACCCATTGCACGGGATGCAAAGGGGAAAATTGCGTTTTCCATATGCTCATAGATCGCATTTTCGTCGCTCTCAAAAGAATATACGGGAATGTCGGAAATGTTGCTCTTCATCATGTTTTTCAGCACATGACCCGAGCCAACCTCAACGCAGAATTTGACCATACTCTTCTTCAGGAAGGTCATACTCTGTGTCCACTGCACGGGGCTGACGATCTGCTGCACCAAATGGTCGATCACAGCCTCCTTGCCGGGATAGAGCTTTGCATCGATATTTGCAATGACCGGATATTTCGGATCATTGATCTGATACTTCGCAAGCTCCTCACGGAATTTATCCGCTGCCGGCTGCATCAAGGGGCAGTGGAACGGTGCGCTGACATTGAGCAGCTTGGTCTTGATCTCCATCTGCGCCAAACGCTCCAATGCACGGTTAACCGCGTTGACATCGCCGGAAATGACCTGCTGCTTCTTGGTGTTGTAATTCGAGATCACAACGACCTCATCACCGGAAATCTCTTTACAAAGCTCAGCGAGCATCTTGATATCGCGCGTCATGACCGCTGCCATAGCGCCCTTCCCTGTCGGGACAGCCTCCTGCATCAATTCGCCACGCTTGTTTGCCAAACGAACTGCATCGGCAAAATCAAACACGCCTGCACACGTCAGTGCGGAGATCTCGCCAAGGCTGTGACCTGCCAAAAATTGCGGCTCGACCTTCTTTTCCTGCAGCACACGGAACATCGCAACGCTCGTGGTCAGGATCGCCGGCTGTGCATTCTTGGTCAAAGTCAGCTCCGCAAGATCACCCTTGAAGCAAAGTCCGCTCAGGTCGAACGACAGTGCTTCGTTTGCTTCCTCAAAGGTTCTCTTGGCAACGTCATACTTTTCGCACAGGTTTTTGCCCATGCCGATATACTGTGACCCCTGCCCGGGGAACAGAAAAGCTTTTTTATTAATCATAACTCTCTATGACCGACAAAAGTCGGTTTCTCCTTCTTTAGATTATGACGGCATTTTTAGCCAATCAGCACTTATCGTCCGTCTTGACCGTAAAGGAAATGGTCAGAAGAACCACCGCCAAAGCACCTAAGTAGATCAGCTCCATCTTCGCTGAACCCAAGCCCTCGCCATAGAGCACGGTTTCAGCAGCACTTAGGAACCATGTTGTCGGCATAAAATCACCGATTTTCTGCACTGCCTCGGGCATCAGCTCACGGGGCCACATGCAGCCGCCGAGCATCAGTACCGGCAGGTTGACCAAGCCGACAAACGCACCGGCAACAACATTGTTCTTCGAGAAGCGGCTGATCGTCAAACCGATGGCAATGCAGCTTGTTGCAAAAATCAGCGTAACCACAATGACCTCAAACAAGGTCTGACCGCTGCCGAAGCTGATGTCAACCACGGACGGCAGAATATTGATGATCAAAACTACCTGCAACGCGGCAACAATGACATAACTGATCAAATGCTGGATCAAGTAGCTGGCTCGGCTGACAGGCGTCGTCAGCAGGCGGCTGTAAACACGGGTCACCTTGTCCTCCAGGAGAAGCGTTGTCGCGAAGGACATTAAGAACATCATACCCATCGCCAGATAGCCCAAGGACGACACTGCACGAGAGACCTTTTCCTGTTCGCTGTAGCCCAAGGTCTTATACTCTGCCGAAAGATCACCGTCTAAATATTTATCAACCGCTTGGTTGAATTTCTCAGCATCATCCTTAAAGATTTTGCCAAAATCCTGGAAGGCACCGTTGTAGCTCGAAAGCATCAGGCGGATCGGTTCATAATCCTCATCCTCCATGATCGTGTAGTTTTCTAACTGCGGCGCTTTGCCGGCAATCATATCTTGCTCGTAGTTCTCTGCAAAACGCACCGCCAGATGGATTTCGCCGTTGAGCAATGCGCTGTTGATACGCATCTCATCATCTTCAAAGTAAACAATATCTGCATTTTCCTTGAGCTTATCGGTAATGATTTGCGTAAGTCTTGAATCGTCACAATCAATGACACCGACGACGTAGACATTTTCCATATTCGTAACAGAAATAAAGAAGATGTTTAATACAATCGGCACAACAACCATCAAAATGATGTTCAGCGGCTTTCCAAAAATTCTTCTGAGGTTATTCAACAGTATAGTCATGCTCTTTTCCTCCTTGAAAGCGCAAGGGCAAGTGCACTTGCTGCAATGGCGAAGCCCCAAAGAACGCCAATATAAGAATAAGCAATGGACATATCTCCGCCGTAGATGGAATTAAACATCGCCGTCTGTGCGTAATAGTTCGGGGAAAGGAACTTAACTGCACCCATATCAATCTTGACAAAACCACCTGCCAAGAAGGTGCACGCAATCACAAGCACCGTAACAAAAGCCTGCGCTTTCTGACCGTCACGGGTGATCATGCAGAACAATGCGCCGAAGGTCGTTGCAACCATCGACATCGAGAAGATGATCGCCACCAAAAGCAAGTAATTGCTTCCCCAATTTGCGCCGTATGCCAAGCCGGTTAGCAGCACGATAAACAAGCCTTGAAAGGTCGATGCGATGCACATGCCCAAAATCTTGCCCGTATACTGCTGATATGGCTTGATCGGGGTAGTTCTGATACGCTCGCCGATCACGCCGAGGTAATCGTCAGCAATGCCGTTAACGCCGTATTCAGCACTATAGAGCAGGGTCATCATCAGCATTGCGATGGCATAATAGCTCATCGCATCGGGAGAATCTACATCTCCCATGTCCATCTGCTTGATGCTCTCTTCCGTAGAAAGCTCGTTGATCACCTGCTGTCCGAGTTCTTCCAACGCGGTTCTGTAATTGAACGATGTAACAAAGGTATCGAAAACACACTCGACAACTGTGGCTTCGATCGCTGAGGCACGACCGCAATGTATTTCAATTGCAGTTTTTTCCGATGAAAGCATCTTTGCAGAGAAGTCCGACGGGATCGCGATCACTGCGGAAATTCGCTGATCATCATCTTTTTCTTCAGCAAGCTTCTGACCTTCCTCGAAGCTATCGACACGCACAGCGGTCAACCACATGCTTGCCTCATTGTCCTGCGTTTGTGCTTCAGGCTCGCTCGTTTGCGGTTCTTGTCCCATGGCATCGAAGGCGTTGTCATTGCCTTCCAGCCAATCAACAATCATTTGCCCGACAGGTCCTTGATCCTCATTCAAAACCGCAACTCGGACAGGCTCCATGGAGGTCGCCTCAAACGTCTCGCTAAACGCTGAGCCCAAAACCAGAATCACGATCGCAAAGGTCAGGAGCTTGGATATCAATGGCTTCGTATCCTTGAAAATACATTTCAAGGAATGGACCATTTGAAAATAAATATTTCTCATAACACTCCGGTTCCTTTCTGCAAAATTCTCAATCTCTGAGTTTCTTGCCCGTGAGCATGAGGAAAACGGTCTCCAAATTCGGTTTTTCGATATTGACCGCCTGAATGTTCAGCTTTTTGGCAATCAGCTTTTCCAAAAGCTGCATCATGGTGATCATGCCGGGGTTGACATGAAGTGTCAGTACCTTGTCCTCACGTTCGCATGAGTTGACACCCTCGATACGCTTGATGGCTTCGATCGTCTGCAGGTCGATGTCCTCGACCTCGATGATCGCACACTCATCGGTCACATGAGCGGAGATCAACTCGTCGATCGTGCCAAGTGCAATGATCTTGCCGAAATCCATGATACCAACTCTGTCGCAGATCGCCTCAACCTCTTCCATGTAGTGAGAGGTGTAAATGACGGTCGTACCGTTGCGATTCAAATCCTTGATCGTGTCCAAAATATTGTTTCTTGACTGCGGATCAACACCGACCGTCGGCTCGTCCATGAACAGCAGCTTCGGCTTATGCACGATGGCGCAGGCAATGTTCAATCTGCGCTTCATGCCACCGGAGAATTTTTCAGATTGCTCCTTACGGCGATCCCAAAGACCTGTAAATTCCAAAGCCTCCTGTGCCGCCTTCTTCAGCTCAGAGCCGCGCAGACCGTAAAGTCTGCCCCAGTACAGCACGTTATCATAGGCGCTGAGCTTTTCAAAAAACGCAAGATCCTGCGGAACATATCCCATGTCCTTCTTAATTGCGGCGCTTTCCTTGCTGATATCCTTGTCAAAGATGCGGACACTGCCCTCGGTCACCTGTAATGTGCCGACAAGCGTTCCGATAAAGGTAGATTTTCCCGCGCCGTTGGGACCGAGAAGTCCAAAAATCTCGCCCTCTTTCACGGTCAGGTCGATGCCGTCCACAGCAACGGTATTCTTATACTTCTTTACGAGCCTGCTCGCTTCAATAATATTCATGATATCGTCTCCTTGAAATCAATTTTGTGTTTCATCACTCATCAAAGAATTCAATCATCTTTTCTACTTCAATTTCTCCGCTCTCGAGCTGATCCAACAGATCAGAAACATTTTCCGTCTTTTCAGGAAGTGCCGCTTCATTCTTCGCCGCAAGCTTAGAGTCGATGTATTCTGCCATCTCGAATACCGTCGGATAGGAGAACACATCCGAAACATCGAGCATGTTGTCAAAATACTGATTCAGGAACTTGAGGATCTCCGTGGAGGTCATGGAGTTACCGCCCATGGAGTTGAAGTTCTCGTAAATGTCGATCTCTTCAATGCTCAAAACGCTTGCATAGATATAAGCAACCTTCTTTTCCGTATGCGTAAAATCTTCAGCCGCCTTGCCGAGAATGACAATATCCTGCGCATTGAAATTGCTGCCTCTTGCGCCGTCACCGCTGAGCATTCTCTTCTTCTGCACCTCCACAGCCTTGCGAATATTCGTCGCCATGGACAAGGGCAGATCATCGGAGATCGCCGCCAAAACGGTATAGTTGATCTCACCGGGAACAACATTTGCCAAACGGTAGCTGATGGCATCGTTCAAATATGCAATTGCCGTTGCGTTATCCAGCGAGCTGAAGAGGACCTGTGCCTCGGAAACGTCATAATCAACAGCCATGCCGGTCTCGCTCCATGCAGGCCAATTCAGAGAAACAATGGGTCTGCCCTTGATGCTTCCCTGCTGTGCCAATGCATCCAGGTAGCTGTTCGCTGCGGTATAGTCACCCTGACCGGGACCACCAAGCAGTGTTGTCATGGAAGAATATGCCACAAAGATCGAAAGCATGTCCCAATCGATCACGGATTCGAGAACCTTTGTGCCGATCATCTTGGGCGAAACAACATTCCGGAATACCTCAAACGGCTTGTTGACGATGAAGCCGTCACCGGCAACACCTGCACAATGGATCACACCGACGATCTTGCCGTAGTTCTTCTTCAGATCCTCTGTCAAAGCCTTCATTGCGGTCAGGTCTGCCACATCAGCGCTGCGTGCGAAGATATCGATCTTCTTCTCACGAAGCTGCTTCATCACGGACAAAATTGCGCACAGCTTCTTGTCGCTGTTCTCATCCAAAATCTGCTGCCACTGTGCTTCCTCGGGCAGCTTCTTTCTACTCAGCAAGCAAATATTTTTGGCGCCCTTTTCTGCCAAATACTTTGCAGCCTCTAAGCCCAAGCCACCGGTACCGCCGGTGATCAGCACGCAGCCCTCGCTCAAATCAAGCTCGATTTCATCCAGCTGTGCATCACGTTCGAACTTCACCAGGCATTCTTCATAGCGCTTGTTGTTTCTCATTGCAACTCTCTGCGAGCGCTGTGCAAGCAGAAGCTCGTCCATGATCGTATCGGCAGTTGTCAGCTCGTCTGCATCGATGGCACGGGTCATTAGGTTCTGATACTCCTGAATGATGCACTTGCCAAGGCCCAAAAGTGATGCATTTTCCGGCTTGACCATCTTTTCCTCACCACTGACCTTTGCTGCATGGTCAGTTAAGAGAATGATATCGATCTTGCCTCTAACCTTCTCCTTGATCATTGCCTTGGTCAAATGGAACAGACCGTAAACGCCGTCATCCATGCTTCTGTCAAAGCCTTCGATGGTAGCTTCCGCCTCATTCGGCGCATAGCTGTTGGCATAGATGATCGTTTCAATGCCCCCTGCTGCGATCGCTGCGCACAAAGAACGATAGCCCTGCTCACTGCAATCGAGTACATAGCTGTTCTCGTCAAGCTTTTCAAATGCTTCGCCATGGTCAGCGCAGATCACGCCGGTAGAAGCTGCCTTGATCTTGTCAAGAAGATCATTTCCGAGCCTCTTGCTGCCAAGCACCAAAACCTTGCCCAAGCTCTCGTTGTACTCAGCTTCCGCATCCTTGGTGATCCAATCCAGACGGTAGTAGGTCTTATCTTCGTAATTGTTGAACTTATGGACCTTCTTTACGGTGTAGTCCGTGACGTCAACGAGGATATTGCCCTCGCTATCCATAAGCTGAATATCGTAGGTATAGGTTTCATCGCTCGGTGCGTTCGGGTTCTTGCAGATCGCACGGCTGAAAACCTCTTGCGGAAGCGGTCTGTAAAGCTTCAGGCTCTTAAACACGAACGGCAGATAGACACCCTCCATCGTTGCCTGAATGCCAGCATTGACCGTTGCATCCAAAAGGCTCGTATGATACTGGAACACTTTAAGATCGTCAGTAAATTCATCGGCGATCTTGCCGTGAACATACAGATCCTTCGGAGAAATATAAACACGCTTCACGTTCTGCCAACGAGGACCGAAGCACATGATAGCATCCTGCGTTTCCAAGCCCGCCAGCTGAACCTCACGGCTCATCAGGCTGGTATCGGTTTCCAGCACGCTCAGATCATATGCCGCAGGAACGCTTGCCCCGTCAAGCTTATAAGCCTTGCCTTCGACGTGCTTTACCCACTCAGAGCCCTCTGCGTCAAGCGCACGCTTTGCCGTAGCGACCACAAATTCCACATGATCTCTGAATTTGGTCACAACGATCTGCGCCTCGATCTCTTCATCGGGATCCACGCCCAACGGAGTCATAAAGATCAAATCACGCAGCTCCATCTCACCGTCGATATACTTCGAGCAAGCCTCACGAGCAAGCTCGACATATGCCGTGCCGGGGATGATATTTCTACCCATGATCACATGGTCATGCAGGATCCAATGCTTCTTTACGCTGAATTTTGTCGTATAAATATCTTGGTTGACCGACTTGAGCAGGCAACGCTCAACAAGCGGATGATCGTTCGGCTCGCCCATATTCGCACCGCCGGCTGTCAATTCCTTGTTCTCTGCCCAATAGATCGTTCTTTCAAACGGATAGGTCGGCAGGCTGATTTTCTGCACAGTTCCCTTCTCATAGAGAGCTTCCCAGCGAATGGTCGCACCATGGATGTAGCAATCACAAAGCGCTTCACAATCTGATGCACTGAGGGCATTGTTCTGCATACGAGCAAGAATCTGCTCTGCCTGAGCGTTGGTCTGACGTACCTGAGATTCGGTATATTCGCCCTCGGAGCGCTCCATGCGGCGATCGGAGACGACCTTATAGCTGCCGTAGTAAACGCCCTTTTCTGCATGATCCAAGCCAAAATAATGCAGGCGGTCGATCTTCTGCTTCAAATCCTCGTAGCCCTCAAATTCGAAAGCAACACGGAAGCTGTAATGACCTCTGCCAACCGAAGCGGTATAGCACAGAGCGTCCAAATCGACATTTTCATTGCAATCGATAAATGCCGCATATCTTGCAACGATCTGCTCCAACGACCACTTTGTTTTCGCAGCCATGGTCAAAATCCGAGGCTTCTTGTCCATCGACTTTTCCTTGGGCAGATACTTGTCCGCACTTTCCAAAACAACGTGTACGTTGGTACCGCTGAAACCGAATGCGCTGACACCTGCTCTCAAGGTCTCACCCTTCTCGCCCCAAGGCAGGGTCTGGTCAACCATGTACATCGCCGAATCCAAGAAGTTGATATGCGGATTGGGCTCTTCAAAGTTGATGCTTGCAGGCAAGGTATGATTCTTCATCGCAAGAATGACCTTCATCATGCCCACACAGCCGGAAGCAGCAACCAAGTGTCCAACATTACTCTTTGCAGAGCCGATGCCACAGAACTGCCTATCATCGGAGAACTTGCGGAACGCATTGTTCAAAGCCTTAAATTCAATCGGGTCACCGAGCAATGTGCCGGTGCCGTGTGTTTCAATGTAAGAAATGCTTCTCGGATCGATCTTTGCACTGTCCCACGCCTTCATGATGACATCCGTCTGTGCTGCCGGATTCGGAGCAGTGATGCCGTTGGAAGCGCCATCGTTATTGGCAGCACTCGCCAAGATCACTGCGTGGATATGATCGCCGTCCTCGATCGCTTTTTTCAGAGGCTTGAGCAGAACCGCTGCGCAGCCCTCGCCGAAAACGGTACCTGCGGATTTCTTGTCAAACGGGCGAACGGTGGAGTCAGGAGATGCAACCGATTCCAAAGCATCGGTGACTTCCTCGGGATCCTTCGTGCCGTCAGCCGGTGCGCCGCCTGTGGAAATACCGCCTGCAATTGCCATCTCGCAATCGCCTGCCTGCAATGCTCTGCAAGCCTCGTGCACAGCCACCAAGCCCGACGAGCAGGCAGTGTCGATGACCAGTGCAGGTCCGGAGAAGTTAAAGATGTAGCTGATACGGCTTGCCAAAATGCCGTGCCACGAGCCCGTGGTACTGAGGTTATCGGGCTTCGATATCTTCTTGTAGAACTCTGCGTTGTTGTGGTCCTTGCCAACAAAAACGCCGATCGAGCTGCCATAAACATCGTTCAGGCTGTAGCCTGCATCCTCAATGGCAGAGCAAGCCGTCTCCAAGAAAACTCTTTGGCTCGGTTCCATGTAACGTGCCTCTCTGGGAGAGATGCCAAAGAAGGCTGCGTCAAATTTATCCGAGTTTTTCAGATAGGAGCTTCTGCTGTTAAAGCGGTTTTCCTCAATGCGGAAGGACTTGATCTCCATGACCTCCGCAAATTGGGGATTTTCAACCAGCTTGTAGTATTCGTCGTGCTCACGGGGCATATAGCCCAAGCAATCACGCTCATTCAAAATATTCTGCCAAAATTCATTGTAATTCAATGCCTCAGGCAGATCGCAGGACATACCGACAACGGCGATTCTTCCATCAGGCGCAGAGGATTTTTCCATCTCGCCCAATTCCTGAAGAAATTCCATCGCACGGTCCAGGGACAATTCCTTTTTGCTGACCTGCTCTAAAATATATTCTTTAAGGTTGATCAATTGTCCTTTCCCTCCTTTATATTAGTGCTCCGGCTTTGCTTACGTCGATCTCACCGGAGGCAAGCTGTTCAAGCAGCTTGCGCATTTGATCGGCATCTGTTGCCTTCGCAGTTTGTTTTTTCTCAACGACTACGGTTTTGCTGTCGATAAAGGTCGCCATTTGTTCGATCGTCGGATAGACAAACACATCCGTGATATCCATCACATTCGGGTAGACCGTG
Source organism: Oscillospiraceae bacterium (assembly GCA_015068235.1). Classification (GTDB taxonomy): domain Bacteria; phylum Bacillota; class Clostridia; order Oscillospirales; family Oscillospiraceae; genus JAZOXB01. The sequence goes on along the minus strand of SVKY01000013.1, from coordinate 6,989 downwards.
TCGATCTCCTTCTGCAAATACGTCGCTGACAGGGAATCGCCGCCGACCTCCAAGAATTTATCCTGATAGTCAACCTCACGCAGACCGAGAATCTTTGCCCAAGCCTGTGCGATTTTTTGCTCTGTTGGTGTCAGCGGTGTTTCCTTTCCGTGAACCGTAATGTCGTAGGTTTTATTTGAATTTTTCTTCTGATCGGCACTGCTTCTGAGAATCTGCATATCCGATTCGGAGAAATGAATGACCTTTTGATAGTCCTCCAAGCTCCCTGCCAACTCAGAATAGTTAAATTTTCCGACCAAAATGTGCTTTTCTTCGCAAGCCATCGCAGATACAAATGCCAAAACGCCTTCCGCATTTGTCATGAATTGTATCGGCGATTTGACCATATCAACGCCGTTGTCCTTCGCCATACCGGTTTCTTTCCAACCGCCCCAGCTGATGACCTTGACCTTGTCATGCACAGCGCAAGCATCGACATAGGAATTTGCGCCGATGTAATCCGACTGTCCTGCCACCGCAAGCACAGAGGCATACGAAGAAAACAGTGTGATAAACTCAATCTGCGGCTGCTTTGCCAGCTCCAAAAGCTTTTGTGTACCGTAGATCTTCGGTTTTAGAACATCGTAGAAGCCTTCCCACTGACGCTTGATGACGAAGCCGCCACCGGGCAAGCCTGCCGCATGAACAATGCCGTTGATCTCACCGACGGAAGATAAAACCTTTTCAAGCGCCTTCTCATCTGCCACATCGCAGGAGAAATATCTTACAGAAGCAACCTTTTGGCTCAAAGCATGCAGCTTTTGATAGCGCTCCTGTGGCAATTGTGACCATTGCGGAATCTCGGCAAGCTCACGTCTGCCAAGGAGAACCAAATGGATCGTCGGCTCAAGGCGTGCAAGCTCATTGGCGATCTCAAGCCCAATGCCGCCTGCGCCTCCCGTGATAAAATAAGTGCCGTTCTTTGACAGCGTAAACGGATGTTTTTCCTGCGATTCGATCTCATCGAGTTGCGGAATATGTCGTTTTTCGCCCTTGAGCCAAATCATATAATCCGAATGATTGTAGGTCAGCTCATCTAAAATCATGCGTTCATGGGTATCGTCCGTGAAGAGCACACAACGCAAACGCAAGCGTCCATATTCGAACAAAATCGATTTTCCCATGCCTGCGATCGTCATCGCAAGAGGTGCAACTCGTTCCTCCTCTGTCGGGATCAGAATATCAATCGACAGATTTCCAAGCGCCTTATTCGACGCCAAAGCGTAAGCAATGTTAAAGAAACCTCGTGTCAATGCCTCGGTATCTGTGCGCAGAGCTTCCATCGATTGCGATTGTTCGAGCTTCGGCAGCAGGAAGATCACACGGGAAACCTCTTTGTTTTCCAGATCCTCAAAATACTCCGTGATCGCCCGACGATCCTCGGGATAGACAAACGTCTTTCTGTCCGTCCGCTTGCCTTCCCATTCGCAGAGGACCATTTCGTACAAATCGCCTTGCGAAGCTCGTTTGATCGCTTGTTGTATTTTTTTATCGCAAATATCGTTGTAAGTGACCAAAACGATGGATTCTCCCGCTTTTTTCAGCACAGAAGGACGATATTTCATGCTATCTTGCTTCCACAAAAGCGTTCTGAGCAGCGGCTCCGTTCTTGCGAAAAATTGCTTCTTCTGTCGCTCGCTTGTTTTCTTCATTGCGTAGTCATTGACTGTTGCGAGAACCATTCCGTTTTCGTCGAATATCACGATGTCAAAAACATTGATCTCGCCGTCTTTCGATGAACTCTCCAAGTTTTTGACCGTGTGAGAATAGATCTTCTGCGGCATACGATCATAAATGCGCATCGTTCCGTAATAATACGGCAAACAGAAAATATCTCCGTTCAAAACGCTGCTGCAATTCACCGCCGCATCGAGCATGGAAGGATACAAATGATATTGCTTCAGCTCATGCGCAAACTCATCATTCGGCGATGCAACCGTCATTGCTTCATTTTCGCTGATCCAAATCCCCTTCTGCACCTTCCAACGAGGACCCGTCGTGACCATCTGATCGACCGTGGTTGTCGTTTCATCCATCACGTTCTCGCCCATACGTGCAAAAAGTGCCTCAACGTCGATCTTCTCAGGCGCTTGCTCGTCAAATGCCGATACCTTCGCTTGCACATGGATCGTCCAGTCGTTTTCGTCTTCTGCCTTACTTTGGATCGTTGCTTCGCAATCATTTTCGCCCTTTTTGTACAAGACCGTCTGCACCTCACGCACCTGATCTTTTTCAAAAATCATTGCAGACATAAAGACCAGATTATCGATCTGCAGATGCTGTGTTGCAAACATTTTGCTCGCAGCCGAGCGAAGCATTTCCACATAAACCGTGCCTGCAAGCACATTTCTTTCACCGATGATGTGCTCACGCACCTCGCTGTGCGTCTGCTGGCTGAGCATAACCGAGTAGATATGTACCAACGGCGATGCTGCAACACATACATCCAGCAGCGGTTCATCGTAATTCTTGAAAGCAGGCTTTTTTGCCTTCTTCGGGTTCTGCCAACAGCGCTCAATCGGCATGGGGTAGCCCTGCATAGAGGTGATGTGCACCGGCATCGATTCAAAAAGTCGATACCAATCCACCTGCGCACCTTTCATATAGCAGCTGCATAGGGCTTGCATTGCGGAAAGCTCGCCTTCGCACGCTCTTTGTAAAATTTCATCATCGAGCTGAATCTGATCTGCAGTCGTCATAGCATCTTGCTCAATGCGATTGGGCAGAAGCAACACATCATCTAACGAATGCACGATAATTGCGATTCTTTCACGCTCGTCAGAGCGGCTCATCGCCGCTGTATATATCAAATTTGCTAAATTCTCAGGATCGTTTTTTGCATCCTCAGCAAAATTCTCTGCCATCTGCCGAAGCTCTGACTTTTTTCTTGCAGACAGCGGCAAAATCATCGGAAAACTTGCTCTTGGCGTTTTCTGTTGCTCATACTCCTGCAAAACCACATGGCAATTCGTACCACTCAAGCCGAACGAGCTGACACCGCAGGTGCGCAGCGTTTCACTTTCCCACGGAGCTAACGTATCGCTGACATAGACAGGAGATTGTATAAAATCGATCTCCCTGTTCGGACTTGTAAAATGCAGCTGTGGTGGAATCTGCTTGTGATTGATCGCAAGCACACATTTGATCAATCCCAAAATACCTGCCGCTGAGTCTAAGTGTCCCAAATTCGTCTTGACCGAGCCAACAGCACAGAACTGCTTCTTATCCGTGTATCTGCGGAACGCTCGTTCAATGCCCGAAATCTCAACGGGATCGCCTAATTTTGTCGCCGTTCCATGCGCTTCAATATAGGAAACCTGCGTTGGATCGATCCCTGCATTTTCCCAGGCACGCACGATCACAGCCTCTTGGGCAGCGGCATTCGGTGCCGTAATTCCGACAGAAGCACCATCTTGATTGATCGCACTGCCCTTGATCACGGCATATATGCGATCCTTGTCCTCAAGCGCTTTTGCCAACGGTTTGAGAATGATCGCCGCAACGCCCTCACCAGGATTAGTGCCGCCGGAATGCATATCAAATGTTCTCGTCTGCCCATCTGTGGACATCACGGAGATTTCGCCATCTTCCCTGCTGTTGAGCGGCATCAGCATATACTGCACACTGCCAGCAACCGCCATTTCACATTCGCCGTTTCGGAGCGAGCTGCAAGCCATATGGATCGCAACCAACGACGAAGAACACGCCGTATCGATCATGACCGCAGGCCCCTTCAAGTCCAAGTAATAGCTCAAGCGGCTTGCAATGATCGAATTGACTTTGCCCGATACCGCACGGTCAGCAAATTCCGGATCGGAATCCGACAAAATCTGACTGTAATTATCAGGACTCGTGGTATAGCCCACGAAAACACCCGTTTGCGATTGCGCAAGACGTTTTTTTGATAAGCCTGCATCCTCCAGCGCTCGGTATGCCGTCATCAGAAACATTCGTTGTGCTGGGTCGAGCAGTGCCGCATCCTTCGGTGGTATGTGGAAGAAGCTCGGGCTGAATTCATCAATACGCTCCAAATAGCTCTGAGGCGTATAACCATTAAGCTCCTTTCCGACATATTTGGCAAATTCATCGGCATCGTTTGCTCTGTCAAACGGCATCTGCCGTTTCAGATCCTCGCCGTTGCACAGAGCATCCCATAGCTCTTGCGCATTTTCCGCCTCACCTGCTCGCACCGCAAGACCAACGATCGCAATGTCATTCGGCACTTCATCTGCCTGCATGATCAGCTCCTCGTCAAATTCGAGAAGATCATCGAGCATATCGAGCTTGATATCAAAATCCATAAGGTATCACCTACCTTCCTGTACGCTTGTTTCGATCAAGCATTAAATAAGCTTTCGGTTTCGGTGTCTAAATACAGTCTTTGCAAGCGTTCCTCCTGCTCATTGGCAGGAACCTTCTTTGCATTGAAGATCTGTAACAGTAACTGTTTTGCACGGCGCATCTCATCTTCGCTTGCGCCACGGTTTTCCGCATCGACCGTTTCCTGCATCAGCTGAAGTTGGCGATACGGTTCAACAACATTGGCTTCATAGACCTGTGCATCATTGCACAGATTCTTTGTTGCCACCGCAAGCCCCATACATCTGGAGATAAACGGAATCGTCTTTTCATTTTCCAGAAGCTTGATCAGCTCGTTTGCATCGTCGGAAGCATCATATGTCAGCGCCTTCACGTTCGGGAAATTGTCGAACATCAAATTTCTTAAGACCTTTCCTGGGCCAACATCTACCGCCAAGCGGATCTTCTGCTCCTTGAGGTATTCCATAGACTCCTGCCAGCGTACGGGAGAGACCAACTGCTGCGCCATACGCTCTGCGATCTGATCTGCCGTATGCGGACGAGCCGTGACATTTGACAATACGATCCCCTCAGGCTGCCGGAAGCTGTATTCGTTCAAAACGATCTTAAACTGCTCCAGCGCAGGCTGCATCAGTGGCGAATGGAATGCCGCACTGACGTTCAGCCGCTTAACCGAAGCGCCAAGGTCTGCCAAACGCTTCTCCGCAGCAATGACCGCATCCTTATGACCGGAAATAACATTCTGCTTGAGAGAATTGTAGTTCGAAACGCAAACCACGCTATCGCTTGCCGAAATTTCGGAGCAGATATCAATGATTTTTTGTTTCGGCACCTTGCCAACCGCCGTCATCAAGCCCTGGCTGTCGCCGGAAGCATCACGCATCAATTCGCCTCTTTTCTTAACCAAGGTCACGGCATCGGCAAAGTCGATCGCCTTTGCGCAAGTCAATGCCGAAAATTCACCCAAGCTGTGTCCTGCGAAATAGTGCGGACGGAAGCCCGTTGTCTCCTGCAACACACGATATGCTGCTACGCTTGCCGTCAGGATCGCAGGCTGAGAATTCTCGGTTTTTGTCAGTTCCTTCAAATCTGCCGTAAAGCAAAGCTTCTTCATATCCACGGAAATCGCATCGGAGGCTTCTTCAAACGTTCTTCGGGCAAGCTCATGATTCTCGCAGAGCTTCTTGCCCATTCCTACATAAATACTTCCCTGTCCGGGGAACATTGCAACCTTTTTCTTCATGCTTCTGTGCACGTTGCAATCTGCAATGTGCCCTCCTTTCTGTTTTTTAATTTATCATGTTCATCACGCCGAGCAGCAGCTTCAGCATATTCTTCGCTGCCACATCACGGATGATTTTGCTGTGATTGCGAATCTTCAATTCAAGTCCGTTTAAGCCGATTGAAAGATCAAACAAACGCTGCTCCGCTGTAGTAAGCTGTCGATTGCCTGTGATCACGCAGGTGACCTCCTTGGAATCGGGCTTTCTGCGCACAGTGTCTGCGGTAAATACAGCTTTTTCGATTTTCATTTGCTTTGCAACATCGCTTAGCGTGCTCAGATGGCTAAAATCACAGATGATCCTGTCATACTCGCCATTTTGAGTGCAGCTGTAAAGTACGATCTTTGTTCCCTCTGCCATGCGAGCAAGCGCGTAAAGCGAAGCCATTGCAAGCTGCTGCATATTTTTTGTGCTTGGCAGCTTGTAAGCAAATTGCGCTCTTTCCGAAGCACCGTAGCACTCATTCTTGAGCAAAACGCCATCGATCAAGCAGTGCTTTTTCGACTTGCTTTGAATAAACTCTGCAAGCTTGCGAATCGAAGGATTTGCAAAAACATCGGCAATATTCAATCGATTGGGGAACTTCTCACTGAGTTTGGTAAACATCATCGCAAGCGAAAGCGATGTGCCCCCGAGCTCAAAGAAGTTATCCTCCACATCGATGCTGTCTAAGAGAAGCGTTTCCTTCCAAATTTCTGCGATCAGCATTTCTGTCTGCGTTTTCGGAAGCTGCTTTTCCGTTTTTGCTGTATTACCGATATCATAATTTTGCAGAAGTTTTCTGTCGATCTTGCCGTTTCTCGTCAAGCGGAATTTATCCACTCTGACCCACGCATCAGGGATCATGTAGCTCGGAAGCTGTTTCTTCACAATCAGCTTCAGCTCCGTCTCGTCAATCTGCGATTGGCTTTGATAGAACAGCGCAATACGTTCAGAGCCGCTCTTTGTGTCAACGATCGCCGCACACTGTGCAATCTCACTGTGAGTACACACAGCAGCTTCGATCTCGCCGAGCTCGATACGGTTGCCACGGACCTTGACCTGTTCATCATTTCTGCCCAAATACTCGATGTTGCCATCGGGCAGCCAGCGGCCTAAGTCGCCCGTCTTGTAAACTCGGCTGTTTTCTTCGAACGGGTCTTGCAGGAAACGTTCCTTCGTCCGTTCTTCGTCGCCAATATACCCTCGTGCAAGCTGCAAACCGCTGAGCCATATCTCGCCCTTGTGACCGATCGGCTGCTTTTGTCCGCTACGGTTGACGATATAAACTCTTACATTTTCAATCGGTTTGCCGATCGGGATATTTTCATACGACTTATCAACCTTGAACACCGTCGAAAGCACTGT
>SVKY01000012.1 GCA_015068235.1 Oscillospiraceae bacterium | reverse complement strand
AAAAGCAAACGTCCCCACGCAGTGGAGCAAACCGAAACCTTGTACGCATTTTCGATACCCTCGCTAAGATTCTTCGGTCGCAAGCTCCCTCAGAATGACATTACAAGGAGTGCATGCACAGAGCGATAAATCGGAATTTGGCGAATATAAAAACCGCGCAGTCAATTTTGCTGACTGCACGGTTTTTATAAGTCCAAAAAGAAATCATCGTAAGAGCAATTGTAGATTTTTCTCAGTGCAACAATGACACTGGCTCGAATATTCAACTCGCCTGCTTCGTATTTTGCATAGGTGCTTCTGCCGATATCGCAGCCACAGCACTGAAGCTGTGCGCATAGCTTTTCCTGCGACAGATGGGCTGCTTCTCTGAGCCTTCTTAGGTTGTATCCCATATTCAAATCACATCTGATTTTTTGTTCCATAACGAATATCCTCTTGTGTGGTTGCGAACTGCCGTTTGCGGCGGCGAAGAATGACGGGGATTTTGACTTTTTGCTCGTGGGATCAATATTCCAAAAGCGGAGCGGAGCCGTCATCGATGGCAGGCTCGATTTTTTGAATCTGCACGTCGTAGGAAACGCTGTCATTGACGTGAACCGTGACGGTGCTTCCGACTTTTTTGCCCAAAACTGCCTTGCCCAGCGGTGCTTCCATGCTGATAAAACCTGCATCGGGTGCCACTCGCACCGTTGAGACGACTTGGATCACCATGGTCTCGTCGTCTTCGGGAAGATACAGCGTGACCTTGTCGTACATTTTGACGGCATCGGTATCGGCATTTTGCGGTGCATCGTCAATGATCTGCGCTGTTTTGATCATGTTTTGCAGGTAGCGCATACGGCTGTCGTTGCGGCGCTGTGCCTGCTTTGCGGCTTTGTATTCGTAATTTTCGCTCAAATCGCCGTATTCACGGGTGCGCTTGACTTCTTCCATGATCTTCGGGCGAATGTTCAAGCGGCGATCCTCCAGCTCGGCTTCCATGAGCTCAATGTCCTTGCGGGTCAGTTTATCGTACATAGGTCCTCCTGTATATGTTCAAAAATGATTGGTGCGCCGTCTGCAAGTGCGGTTTTTGCATCGGCTTTGGACTTGATCGTCCATGAAAATTCCTGTACGCCCCAAATTTTTCGGCAAATGCGCAGGGCAAGCTTGCTGCGATCTTCAAAACGGTAAGCGATGAAGTGCGGCACTGTCCAAAAATTCAGCGATAAATTGGTCAAAAGCACCGCAAGCACAAGAGGCAAGCCGTTTTTTCTGCGGACAAAATCGCACGAGAGCTGTCCTCTGATGATATTGGGGCGGTGCTTTTTTAACCACCGCAGTACACGGGGGTCGAAGGATTCGATGCAGAATTTTAGCTTGGGATAATTGACCAAAAGTTCGCAGACTCGACGTGTCAGCTCGGCATGATTGCCCTTGACCGCTTTGATCTCGATGATCAGAGGTGCCTTTCCCTCAAACAGAGGCAAAACCTCTTGTAAAAGTGGGATTTTTTCTTGCGTTCCCTCTAAATTCAGGGATTTTAATTCCTTCAAAGTCGCATCTTCCACCATGCCCTCGGCACCTGTGGTGCGCTTGAGCGTTTTATCGTGGATCACAACCAACCGATGATCCTTGGTCAAATGCACATCCAGCTCCGCACCAAAGCCGTGATTTACGGCAAGGGAAAAGGCTGCCAGAGAATTTTCAGGAATGCCGTTTCCGTGCAGTCCTCGGTGGGCGTAGTGGAATTTTGCAAGACCGAAAAAGTCTTCTTTTTTGCGCTTGGTGCGCATCGTCAGCAGCCATAGGGCTGCAAGCAGAAGCATTGCACATAAAATATAAACAATTATCATATCAATCCTCAATGTCGAGAGCTTCCAAGCCATGCTTTGCCGTGGGCCTGTTGTCTCCATGCAGAACGAAGAGCATCGTCACGAATGCGATGGCAGAAAAGACCGCCGCATAGGGGAAAAGCACCGTCATGCCAAATTGATCCATCAAATAACCTGACAGTAGCGGCGTTAGAGTCTGCGCTGTCATGCTTGCGGTGTAGTAAATACCTGTGTATTTGCCAACATCGCTACCCTTGCACATCTCAACGACCATGGGGAAGGAGTTGACATTGATGCTTGCTAAGCCGATTCCTGCAAGGATAAACATCGCATACATCCAAAAATCGGGGCTGTCCTCACGCACAAAGGCTGCCACGGTAAAGGCGGTCGTGAGCAAAACAACACCTGCCAAAATCGCCTTTTTTCTACCGATGCGAGAGGCGATCATACCTACGGGCAGGTAGGAAATGACAGCGGCAGCCTGCGCAATGATCAGCGTGAGATTATAATCTTTTTTCAAAATATTTGTTGCATAGACGGAATACTTTGACGTTACGGCATTGTATGCCATGAACCACAAAATGATCGATGCCAAGAGGAAAAACAGCGAACGTTTTTCACTCTTGCTCAGCTTGCGATCACCCTCTTCAGCGGACTCGCTTTCATCAATGCCATATTTTTGGCTGTCCAAACGCATTTGCTCAGCAAACTGCGGCTCACGTACCTTCCACAGGAACATTGCAAGCGCAAAGACCATGATCAGTGCTACCGCCAAGAAATACGGCGTGTAGCTCATGGTGGCGTTTTCCTCCTTGCTCGTGGCAAAGACGATACCTAAAGCAAGCACCAAAATGCCGCCGGCAGTGCCCATTAGATTGATGACTGCATTTGCCTTCGAGCGCAGGGGCTTGATCGTCACATCGGGCATCAGTGCAACGGCAGGGGAGCGGAAGGTTGCCATCGACAGCAAAATCAGCAGCAAAATAGCAATGAAAATAATCAAAACCAAGGGGCTATTTTCCGTGGCTGCGGTTGCAAAAGCGATCATCGTCTGCGGCTCGGACGAGCCTGTAAGCTCGATAAGATTCGCTCTCTGCCAATTATCCACGAATGAGAGTCCCATGAATGCAAGGACCGATATGACGGTTCCTGCGAAAATAAAGGGCGTTCTCTTGCCGAATCTGCTTCTGTGGCGGTCAGAGATCGCACCGAACAGCGGCAGCAGAAACAGCGCAAGGATGTTATCCAGCGCCATCACAACACCCGAAGCAGTTTGAGAAAGACCGAATTTGTTGGTTAGAGTCAGCGGAATGATCGTGTCATATGCCTGCCAAAAGGCGCAGATCAGGAAAAAGGCAAATCCAACGTAAACCGTGCGTTTATAATTCAGTTTCATTTTGCATCACCTGTCATTTCGTTCAGTAGTGTGCGAATGTTGTCAAAAACATAAGTGGGCTTCGTTTCATGCAGGTCGATGTCCTGTCTACCACTCTCGCCGCTCAGAACCAAAACGGTATCGATGTCTGCGTTGCAGCCACAGGCGATGTCCGTATAGATGCGATCGCCAACGAGAAGGGTTTGAGTCTTGTTAAAGCCGTATTTTTCCATTGCAAGCAGTGCCATTTCCGGTTGCGGCTTGCCGATGAAAACAGGTCGTCTGCTTGTTGCGCGATAGAGCATTTCGCACACCGAACCGCAATCGGGCACAAAGCCGTACCACGTCGGGCAGACCCAGTCGGGATTGGCTGCGATAAAATCCACGCCACGGTTGAGCAAAATGCAGGCATCCTCCAACTTCTGAAACGTCAGCTCCGTGTCAAAGCCGCAAATGAGGGCTTGCACATCCTCCTGCAAGCGATCTGTTACACAAAAGCCCGAATCGGCAAGCTGCTTGCGAAACGAGGCTGTACCAAAGGCGTAAAGCTTTTTTGGGGCATAGCCGTTACTTTTCAGATACACGATGAGGGCATCGACGGAGGTTAAAAAATCGTCCTTGGTGGTTTCGATCCCTAAACGCTGCATTTTTTCTACATAGGCATCGACACTGCGAGAGGAATTGTTCGTCAGAAACAGATATTTTCCGCCGATGGCTCGAACGTGGGCAAGAAACTCCTTCGTTCCGTCAAAAAGCTGATCATCCAAATAGATCGTTCCGTCCATATCCAGGAGGAACAGTCGTTTCTCCTTCAGCATATGCTGATACCCTTATTCAAAGAATCGCCGCAGCGGAAGCACATCGACAAATTCGAAATGGCGATCAAACCATTTTGAGATCAAGCCGATCAAAGTGCCGTTGATAAAAGCGCAAGCGATGGTGCCCCAGCCAATGCCGACTAAGCGACCGAAGAAGCACAGTGTAAGGATCAGCGCCACTGCGCAGCAGAAAATGTCGTAGCCCATTTTAACATGGTGCGATTGCTTGGAGAATTTGTCTGCAATTTCTTTGACCAGAAGCTCGTGCACCTCGGGTGAAATATAGGTGCGGAATACGAACGCCACGCCGCAGGAGCAGATCAAAACGCCTGCCATGTAATAAATGATGCGAAGTGTCATGGTCACAGGCAGATATGCCGACAGCGCCAAGCAGCCGTCAAGTAGGAAACCAAAGATCACAGCAGTGATAAATGCAAACAGATAGCTCAAACGGGCACGTCGGACGATGAGCATCATGGCGACAAGCAAAACGCCTTGCCAAAGATATTCCATCATGCCGAGCGTGAGCCACGAAAAGGTATCTGCAAGCTTCGCATGAAGCACATAGGCAGGGGCAACGATCATTGTCAGACCGAAATTTGCCTTGATCATCAGCGTAGCACCGATGGCGAGCGCCAAAAGCCCGAGCACATAGCACAGCTCGGTAGAGAATTTCTTTTTCATTTTAACCCCCGAAAAATACAGCCCTCCGCATTTAGGATGGGAAAAGCGGAAGGCTGTAATGATTACTGCCGAAGCAGACGATTCTTATCCTGCTGGAGCTGATACAGGCGGTAATAGCGCCCTTTCTTCTCCAAAAGCTCGGTGTGATCGCCCTGCTCGACGATCTTACCGTGTGACATCACGATGATCTTATCGGCATGCTGAATGGTGGACAAACGGTGCGCAACGATCAGCATTGTACCGATATTCATCATTTTATTCAGAGAATCCTGGATCAAAAGTTCCGTTTCCGTGTCGATATTTGCCGTTGCCTCATCCAAGATCATCACCGCCGGCTTGTGGATGATGGTACGGGCAAAGGATAGAAGCTGGCGCTGTCCTGCTGAGAAGTTGTTGCCACGTTCACGAACCTCCTCGTCCAAGCCTTCGGGCAGACGGGAGATGAAGCGATCGGCATTGACATAGTGGCATGCTTCCCAAACCGCATCGTCCGAAATGCCTTCCTCGCGCAGCAAAATATTGCTGCGGATCGTGCCGGAGAAGAGGAAAACATCCTGCAGCATTTGCCCAAAATGCTTGCGCAAGGAAGAAACCTTGATCTTGCGGATGTCGATGCCGTCGATCAAGATTTGACCCTTTTGTATGTCGTAATTTCGGCAAATGAGGGATAAGATCGTGGTCTTGCCCGAACCGGTCGAGCCGACAAAGGCGACCGTCTGCTTTGCATCGACCTTGAAGGAAACATCCTTCAAGACCCACTCGTCGGGCACATAGGAGAACCAGACGTTTTTGAACTCGATGCTGCCCTTGACCTCTTTGAGCTCGATGGCATCGGGCGCATCTGTGATATGCGGCTGAACATCCATGATGGAGAAAATCTTCTCTGCCGAGGCGAAGGCAGATTGCAAACGATTAAACTGCTCTGCCAAATTCTGAATGGGATCGAAAAATTTGGAGATATACATATAGAATGTGACGATCGTACCGGCTGTCACGACCTGCCCCAGGAAGGAAACATTCTTAATCACGCCTCGACCGCCCAAGTACAAAAGGCACAGGATCGAGGAGATATAGAGCATATACACCATGGGTCTAAAAATGCCGAAAACAAAGATCTGCTCATGCTTCGCCTTGCGCAGACGGTCATTTTTCTCATTAAATTCCTTGCGCTTTGCCTCCTCGCGGTTGAAGATCTGAATGACCTTCATGCCCGAAAGATTCTCCGAAAGGAAGGTGTTGACATCGGTCGTGCCGTCCTTGACACGGCGATGTGCCTTGCGTGAGAACTTGCGGAACACCATGGTGAAAAGCACGATAAACGGCGCAAAGCACAAAATCATCAGCGTCAGCATATAGTTGACGCACAGCATTGCGATCAAAACGCCAACAATGACGAAGCAATATTTCACCATATTCACGATAATATTGGTGAACATCATGGAAATGGCGTTGGTGTCGTTCGTCAAACGGGTGACCAGCTTGCCGACGGGAATCGAGTTGAGCTGTGCATGAGACAGATGCTCGATATGCACGAACAGGTCCTCACGAAGGGCAGAGACGATCTTCTGACCTGTTTTCTGCAAAATGATCGCCTGTAAGTAAGTGCAGATCAGCGATACGATCAAAATGCCTGCATAGAATACGACCATGGGGAGCAATTCATTCATCTCGAAATCGCCCTTGATCAGCTCTTCGATCTCACCGACGATGGTCGGGGAGAGAATGTCATAGGCGATAGAAAATACCATCAGCAAAAGGACCAAGGCAAAATTCTTCCAATAGCGCTTTGCGTAAGCCAAAAGGCGTTTGGTGATTTCACTGTCCTTCATATTGCGCTCGAAGCCGATGTCCTTCTTACTTTTGCGAATGGACATGTAACCGATGATGCACGCCAAGGCAGCACCACCGATGAGCGCCCCGATGACGATCAAAGGAAAGAACTCATACATCGTCGTGCCCCTCCTTTGCCTCGTCTAACTGCTGCAGCTTGACCATCTGCGCATAGGCAGGGCAGTGATTCAAAAGCTGCGCATGGCTGCCAACGGCGCCGATCGTGCCGTCTTCCATGAAAATAATTTTGTCCATCGCTTCGATGGTGCTGATTCGGTGGGCGATCAGGATCGTTGTTTTGCCCTTGCGCACCGAACGCAGATTTTCCAAAATCGCCTTTTCGGTCTTGACATCGACAGCCGAAACGCTGTCATCCAAGATCAAGATCGCAGCATTCTTCCAAAGCGCTCTTGCGATGGAAATTCTCTGCTTCTGACCGCCCGAAACGGTCACGCCACGCTCGCCCAGAACGGTGCCATAGCCCTCAGAGAAAGCAGCGATATTATCATGCACATCTGCCAGCTTTGCCGCATGCTCTACGCCGCTTCGGTCGAATTCATCCGCTGCGAAGGCGATGTTGCTTTCGATCGTGTCACTGAAAAGGAAATTATCCTGCGGTACATAGGCAGCGTGCTCTCGCACGGTATGGATGGGAATTTCGTTGATGTCCTTGCCGTCTAAAAACAGTGTCCCGTCGGGAACATTGTATGTACGCAGGATCAAATCTACCAGCGTGGTTTTGCCGCAGCCGGTTCTGCCGATCACGCCGACATTTTCACCGGCACGGATGCTGACAGAAACATTTTGCAAAACATCGATATCTCCACCGGGATAGCGGAAGGTCAAATTTTTGAACTCGATATCGCCCTTGAGCGCTTCGGTCAGCTGCACTCTTTCGTCATCAACGACCTCGGGCTTGGAATCGAGCAACTCTGAAATGCGCTTGAGCGAGGCTTTGCCTCTCGATTGCATATCGATCAGCTCGGAAATTGCCATGATCGGCCAAACGATTGCCGTAAAATAGCCGATGAATTCGACCAACTGACCGCCGTCAAACACGTCTTTATAAACCAAGTAGCCACCGTAGCCCAAGATGATGCAGATGACCGACTCGACAAACAGCATCACGAACACACGCAGAAGCACAGACGCTCTTGCATGCGCCACGTTGGCGTTTTCGTTATTTTTGTTCAGCTTTTTGAAGAAGAAAAGCTCTTTGCCTTCTTTCACGAAAGCCTTAATGACTGCCATGCCCGAAATGGTCTCCTGGGCAAAATCCGAAAGGTCGGAATACGCCTCCTGACGCTCATCCCATTTGCGCATCATGTATTTGCCGATGATCGTGCTGACGATCAGCAATAGGACCATCGGGATCAGCGCCAGCGATGCCAAAAATACATTCATGCGCATCATCTTCACGATGGAAAGTCCGCCGAGCAAAACTGCATCGAAAAGCATCATGATGCCCCAGCCGATGCACTCTTGCACCGTGTCCAGATCGTTCGTGAACAGCGCCATTAGGTTGCCGACCTTGTTGACTTGATAATACTGCTGCGAAAGCTCAGTACAGCGCTCAAACATGCACCGACGAAGCTGCGCTTCGATGCGGATGCCCGTGCCGAAGAAGCAGATGCGCCACAAAAAACGTCCTGCGATCATTGCAAGAATGATATAAATCAGCGGCAGACAAATATGCTCAAGCAAAAAGTCCATGTCAAAAGCATAGACCGTTCCGTCCAGCAGAACCTCTCCCTGGTTCACGCCGTTGATGACCATGCGGTACAGCTCAGGCACCTCGAGCTGGAAAAAGTCCACCAGCACAAGCGCCAGCAGGCCAAGCAGCAGGAGCGGCAGGTATTTCAGATAATAACGGTTGACATGCTTGCCAAAAAGCATTGCCGTCCCCTCCTTATTATAATATCCCGAATAATTATAACATGACGGGTGAAAAAAGCAAGCCTTTTCGAACAGTTTTTTGCATAAGATTCCATTATTTTCCATAATTCATTGAAATTCTTGACGGATAGATAATTTTGTGTTATAGTGTATAACAAAATTGCTCAAATTTCGTGAGCGGAGGGAAGAGAATGGATTTATTTGAAAAGATGTACCGTCCGTCTTTGGCGGAGGATTTGAAGGAGCGTGGTCTGTTTCCTTATTTCCACCCCCTGCAGTCGCGGCAGGACGTAGAGGTCATCATGGAAGGAAAGCGCCGTATCATGCTTGGCTCGAACAATTATCTTGGCTTGACCACCCACCCTGAGGTCGTTGCCGCTGCGCACAAGGCGATCGATGAGCTCGGTACAGGATGCTCCGGCTCGAGATATCTCAATGGCACGCTGGAATTGCACATGACCTTGGAGAAGGAACTGGCGCAGTTTTTGCGCAAGGAGGATGCGCTCACATTCTCCACGGGCTTTCAGACCAACCTGGGCATTCTCAGCGCTGTGGTCGGTTTGGGAGATTATGTTATTTGCGATAAGGAAAACCATGCCAGCATCATTGACGGTTGCCGTTTGAGCTTTGGTAAGCTCCTGCGCTATCAGCACAGCAACATGGACGATTTGGAGCGCCTTTTGAAAAAGGTTCCCGAAAGTGCAGGATGTTTGATCGTGACCGATGGCGTTTTCTCCATGGGCGGCGATTTGGCAAAGCTGCCTGAGATTGTTGCACTTGCAAAGCAGTACGGCGCTCGTGTCATGGTTGATGATTCCCACGGCTTGGGTATCTTGGGTGACGGTGGCAGAGGCACTGCCAGCCATTTCGGCTTGGAGAATGAGGTCGATATCTATATGGGCACGTTCAGCAAGTCCTTGGCTTCCTTGGGCGGCTATATGGCTGCGAGCAAGGTCGTGACGGATTATGTGCGCCATAGTAGCAGACCCTTGATCTTCTCGGCTTCGATCCCACCTGCATGCACTGCTGTTGCTCTGACGGCTTTGCGCATATTGGCAAGAGAGCCGGAGCGTGTGAAGCGCTTGCAGGATATTTCGGATTTTGCTCGTGAATGCTTCCGCAAGAAGTCTGTGCCGATTCGGGAGACTTCCACGCCCATTATTCCGATCTATACATACGATGCCTATCGCACCTTGGAGATCTCTAAGGCGATCTATGAAGGCGGCGTGTATGTCAATCCGGTGCTTCCACCTGCCACGCCGCAGGGAGAGTGCTTGCTGCGTACGAGCTATATGGCAACACTCACTGAGGATTTGGTTGAGGAAGCAACCGATATCATTGCCGGCGTGATTTCGGAGGCATAAGATGCAAAAGGTTGTCGTAATCACCGGCGGAAGCTCCGGCATCGGACTTTCCACCGCAAGAGCCCTTGCGCAAAAGGGCTGCAAGGTCTATGCGCTTAGCCGAAGAAGCTTTTCCGATCCCTGCCTGACCCATATCTGCGCCGATGTTACCACGGAAGAACAGATCGCCTCTGCGATGGAGCAGATCTTACAAGCAGAGGGGCATATCGACATTGTCATCAACAACGCAGGCTTCGGCATTTCGGGCGCTGTAGAATTTACTGCCACCGAGGAAGCGCAGCGCCAATTTGACGTCAATTTCTTCGGCATGGTGCGTGTTAATCACGTATTTTTGCCTCAAATGCGCAAGCAGGGCTACGGTCGCATCGTCAATATCAGCTCTGTTGCATCACCGATCCCAATCCCGTTTCAAACCTACTATTCTGCTGCAAAGGCTGCCATCGACAGCTATTCCATGGCGCTTGCCAACGAGCTGAGACCGTATCACATCACCGTTTGCGCCATTCGCCCCGGCGATATCCGTACCGGCTTCACCGCCGCAAGAGAGAAATCCGTCACAGGCGACAAGGAATACAACGGTCGCATCAGCCGATCTGTTTCTAAAATGGAACACGATGAACAAAACGGCATGTGCCCCGGCAAGGCAGGGCGCTTCATCAGTCGTATCGCCTTGAAAAAGAATTCAAAACCGCTTGTTACGATCGGTTTGAGCTATCGACTCTTTACAGTGCTGTCCAAGCTTCTGCCTTGCCGTTTGCTCAACTATATCGTGGGCTTGCTCTATGCAAAGTAAAGGAGTTATTTTATGAAGTACAAAATTGTTGCCGATTCCAGCGCAGATATCCGTTCTATGGATACCGTCGATTTTGCCTCCGCACCGCTGAAGATCATCACCTCACAGAAGGAGTATGTCGATACTGCCGATGTGAATGTGGAGGGAATGGTCGCAGATCTGTATTCCTACAAGGGAAAATCCTCGACTGCCTGCCCCGGTGTGGGCGATTGGCTCGATGCTTTTGCTGATGCAGAGGGCATCTTCTGTCTGACTATTTCGGGCAGCCTCTCGGGCAGCTACAATGCCGCTCGGATGGCTAAGCAGGATTACGAGGAGCGTTTTCCTGAACGCAAGGTCTATGTCATCGATACTCTTTCGGCAGGACCTGAGATGAAGCTTTTGGCGGATAAGCTTGCCGAGCTGATCAACGAAGGTAATGATTTTGAGACCATCTGCACCAAGATCGATGCTTACGGCAAGAAGACCCACCTGCTGTTCATGCTCGAATCGCTGAAGAACCTTGCAAATAACGGTCGTGTCAACGCTGCTGTGGCGAAGGTCATCGGCTTGCTTGGTATCCGTATGGTTGGTAAGGCGAGCGATGAGGGAACCTTGCAGCCACTTGACAAATGCCGTGGCGAGCAGAATGCGCTCAAGGCGATCATCAAGCATCTGTACGAAATGGGTTATCAGGGCGGCAAGATTTGCATTGCCCATTGCATGAATGAGGCGGCAGCGTTGCAGCTCAAGGCGCAGATCTTGAAGAATTATATCAACGCAAAGATCGAAGTTTACAAGACCGGAGCTCTGTGCAGCTTCTACGCAGAAAAGGGCGGCATGCTCATTGGCTTCGAGGAATAAAATTCACCCCCATATCCGATTTCCGGATATGGGGGTTGCTGCATAAAAAGCAGATGCAAATTCCGATTTATCGGTGAGTTTTGTTTTTCAAATTGTAGGGGCGGACGACTCTGTCCGCCCACACGAAGTGCCTGCACGGGCGCACAGAGTCGTGCGCCCCTACGGTGTCAAAACGCAGCCAACAGCTCGATAAATCGGAATTTGGCAAATATTTTTATAAAATCGGTCAGCTGGGGCTTTTATGGAATCCTAAAAAGACGTTTGACGTTTTCGGTGGTAATTCTTCCGACATCCTCTGTGCTCATAGACTTGATCTCGGCAATTTTTGCGGCGATCAGCGGAATGTTACGGCTGTCGTTGCGCTTGCCTCTGTACGGTTCGGGGGACATATAAGGACAGTCGGTTTCGGTCAAAATATGCTCGATCGGGATGGCGTTGACGACCTCGACCGCTTTTTTTGCATTCTTGAACGTCACAACGCCTGTAAAGCCGACATACCAACCACGCTCCACGAGCCATTTGGCGGTATCGACCGAGCCGGAGAAACAGTGAAATACGCCCTTGACATCGGGATGCCACTGCACGACCTGCAAGGCATCCTGCGTTGCATCACGCATATGCACGATGACAGGCAGCTTTAACGCTTCAGCAAGCTCCATCTGCTCTTCAAAAGCGTTGAGTTGTATTTCACGAGGAATGTCGTCATAGTAATAGTCTAAGCCGATCTCGCCAATGGCAACGACCTTCTCGTGCTGCGCAAGGGTACGATATCGGTCAAGCAGCTTGCCGCTGACATGGTCGGCATCATCGGGATGAGAGCCGACAGCGGCATAAACAAAGGGATATTTTTCTGCCAAAGCGACCGAACGTTCCGAAGAGGGAAGATCGCAGCCGATATTGACGATGAGCCGAACATCGTGCGTTGCAAGCTCATCAAAAATAACGTCACGGTCGTCGTCAAAACGGCGATCGTCCAAATGGGCGTGGGAATCACAATACATATGGTATCTCCTTGCAGGAAAATAGAATGATTTGGCGATTTTTTGCCTCAGCAGACAGCAGCTTCAAGGCGGCTGCTGTTCTTTTATCATCAAAATTGACCAAGGCATCGTCAAGTATAATGGGGGCATTTTCGGGCAGCAGACGGCGCACCATGGCAAGGCGAAGCGCAAGATACATTTGGTCTGCCGTGCCGCAGCTCATGGCAGCAGCAGGGTGCATGACGGGATCGCTTTGCTCACGCACGGATAGCTGCATGTTCGGTTTAAGAAGCACGCTGGAATACTTTCCCTCGGTGAGTTCGGAAAGGATTCTGGCAGCTTCAGCGGTGATCTGCGGCGAAAAACGAGAGCGCAAAGCTTCGTCGGCGCTCTTCAGTGCAGTTTTTGCGATATCAAGCACATGCTCCAAGCGCTTTGCCTCGGCAAGCTGCAAGCGGCATTCTTCAAGCTTGGCCTGCAAAACAGCGGCATCTCCTGTGGCGGAAATTTTTCCGTTTTGTTCGCTGAGCTTTGCGTTTAGGCGCATCAGGCGCTCTGCTGCGGCATTTTTTTCATATATAATTTTTGATTCATCCAAAGAAAGTGCTTCGGGATCAGGCACATCGCCTGTGGCATTGCCAACAAGCTGCTGCATGGAGAAAAGCTGCGAGCGTTGCAGCTCCAAGGTGCGCTTTTCGGAAACGAAGCGAGCGTGAAGCTCCAAAGCGGCTCGAATCGCTTCTTTGCCCTGATCTAACGTGTTACAGCTCGGCGAAAAGCACTTGATCTGCGCCAAAACAGCTTGCATTTGCGTCTCAGCAGAACGTAAATGTGTCATTTGCTCGTCTGATTTTTCGTTATATGCAGAAAGAGCCGTTTCATAGCGTTGCATCTGTGAGGCGTATTCTTGCACAATCAGCGCGGTCTTGTCGATGTGATCTACGCCGTAGCGGCTCAAGATCAGTTCCGCTTGATGCTTAGAATTCTGATATGCGCGTATTTTTTTTGCATAAAGGATCAGCGAAAATATCAGCGCCAAGACACCGCCTGCAGCGGAAGCAAGTCCAAAATATAGATTGACAAAGCATAGCGCAGCTCCGAGCAGGATGATTGCTGCACAGAGGAAAATGCCTGTCTTTTTCGGCGCTTTTGCCTCATTAAGTGACCGATACTGCGAAGCATCGTCAGAGTGCTTTTGCCTTGCCTGCATGGCGCTCAGCCCGACAAAGCAGGCAGGTGGCTGTGGCTTGCTCGGAGGCTCGGTGGTGAAGGCGTGCTCTAACTGCGCTGTATGAAGTGCGCTGCTTGCCTGTTCGAGCTGCTGCCTGAGAGAATGCAGCTGCGCTTCCTCGGGCAGCAGGGAAACCTGTGCTTGCAGATGCTTGCATTTTAGCTCCTGTGCTGCATTTTTTTGTGTCAATTCTTCTAAAGCGAGGTGCTTTTTTGCATTTTTCGCGCGTTCGATGCGCTGTGTAAGTGCGTTTAAGTGCGAAAGCTCCTTCTGCGCCGCATCGCTTTGCGCACGAAGCAGCATGGCATCGTCTTGCAGCGTGTGAAGATCGGTCAATTCCTGCGCAAGCTTATCGATCTGCGCAGATAAACGGTGGATTCGTCCTGTGGGCTTTTTGGAGAGCTTTACCTCCCAGTCGTGCAGCTTTCGCTCCAAATCTGAGGCAGACTTGCCCTCCTCGCCCGTTGTGACAAGGGCGTTCATGCGCTTTTCCAAAGCGGAATCCTCTGTGACGGATAAGCCGAGCTGACGAATGAAGGCGGTGCGCTCAAACACACTGCGCTCCACGCCGCAAAGCATTTTGCCGCAGTTATCGCCATTGAGCTCGGGGATTGGTGTACCTGTGTCGGTGTCGTAGGCTTCAAAAACGCCCATGGGAATCTTCTTCTGCGTGCGGCGTTCGATCGTGATGCGCCTGCCGTTGTGGATCAGCTCAATGCGGCCCTGCATGCTTCTGCCGTCCCAAGGCTTATAGCGCTCCTTCATGGGCAGATGTTGGTTAGCGGCGGAGGATTTTTCGCTGGTGTCGATGCCGTAGAGCATAGCGATCAAGAAAGCGCTCCAGGTCGATTTTCCTGCCTCGTTCGGAAGACAAAGCAGATTCAAACCCTCGTGCAGCGTGATCTCGCCGTTGAGCTTGCCGAAGCTTGCGTGCATTTTGACAATAATCATAGCTGCACCTCCCGACCGTCCATCAGCGCAAGAACGAGACTTGCCGCCTGTGCAATATTTTGTTGTTCTTCCTCCTCAGCGGTGTCGAATTTTGCCTTTAATTCTCGGAGAAAATGTCCTCGCAGAGTGTCTTCGAAAATTGCCTGCCAGAGCTCCTGCTTGGGCAGGGTTTTGTCCTGAATGTTGAGACTGAAAAATCGGCTTGCAAGGATTTTTTGCAGCGCATCAATATTCAGTGGATCGCTTTCGCCCGTCAATACCAGGCGGTAACAATCATCTGCGCAATCATTAGGCAGCTGCGCAAAAATGGAAGGCAGTACATTTTCTTGGACATCGATCGTCAAAACCTCATATTTTCTGCTCTTTATGGGCAAAAACTCGACTCTCGCACAGCCTTTGCAGACCTCGGCACGCAAAACGCCTTTCTGTCCGCACTCGTCAAACCCACGTCCCATCATGCAGCCGGGGTAGGCGTAGGTCGTTGTACTGACAGTTTCGACCGAACGGGTGTGAACATGCCCCAAAGCGAGGTAATCCAAGCCACTTGCGGCGATTTGCGCAGGTGTGATCGGGTTGTAGGATGATTGTAGTTGCATATCTCCGTGCAGGACCATTAGGTTGATGGTACTTTCGTTGTTGACGTGGAAATTTGTCAATAGCGGTGCTTGCTCCTTTGCGGTGAAGCCTGCGCCGTAAACATCGCAATTCAAATGCGCAAGATGGACGCACTCGATCGTGGGTTTCGTAAAAATATGCACATTCTCGCTCCAACGCTCGGTCAAATATGCACAGCCGCTTTGCAGATAGTCGTGATTTCCCGGGGAGATGAAAATCTGCGCAGAAACGGAGGCGAAGCAAGCTGTTAGCGCATCCAATGTATCACGGTAAACATACGCACTGTCAAAAAGATCACCCGAAAGCAGCACGATATCGCAGTCTTGACACAGTTTGGAAAGCTGCTCAAGCGCAAGACGCTGCTCACTGCGGCGCTGCGCTGCCAAATCTGCGCTCAGAGAGGAAAAGGCGGAATCCAAGTGAAGATCCGCCGCATGCAGAAGCTTAATCATGGATCATCACTCTTTTCGTCTGGATACACTTGCCGCTGTCCGTATCGATGGTAAAAATGCAGCCTTCTAATTTGCAGCTTCCTGCGGCAGGCTCGTAGCGGTATGGGACTTCTCCACGGAATCTGCGGATGGACAGCTCGGGTTTGATGCCGAGAATGGAGTTTCTCGGACCCGTCATGCCAAGATCGGTGATATAGCCGGTGCCGTTCGGAAGCACACGGTCATCTGCGGTCTGCACATGGGTGTGTGTGCCCCATACAGCGGAAACTTTTCCGTCGAGCATCCAACCCATTGCGAGCTTTTCGCTCGTAGCCTCAGCGTGAAGCTCGACAAAGATCAGTTTCACTTCAAGCTTTTTCAAAATTCGTTCCACGGTCGAGAAGGGATTGTCGGGAGAGTAGTCCATATTACACCGACCGATCAAATCAATTACTGCGACTGAGCCAAAGCTCGTTTCAAAAATTCCCCAGCCACGTCCGGGCTGCAGGGGAGAGAGATTTGCCGGACGGAGAACACGGCGTGAACGCTCCATGTATGGAATGATCTCACGTTTTGACCATGTGTGATTGCCCATGGTGATCACATCTGCGCCGGCATCAAAGATCGTCTCCGCCTGCTGCGGCGTCATACCCAAAACGGCAGCATTTTCGCCGTTGACAACACAAAAATCGATATTGTGCTCACGCTTGAGTGCAGGCAGGTTTGCTTTCAAAAAATCCAAGCCGCCGTTTGCGACCACATCTCCGACGGATAAAAGGTTGATTTTCATATCATCGCCTCATTTCTGCAATTATTATACCGAAAAAAGTCGGTTTGCACAACTGTTTTTTTATTGTGCCTGCGGCGAGGTTTCGTGTGTTTTTGCGCAGAAAAAGCGTACAATGAAAGAAAACTGCAATGGAGCGTGAAACAATGCGGAAAAATAAGGGCTTGTTGGAAAACGGAAGGATCTTATATTTGCCGATCGTGCGGATTCGACCGAATCCGTCACAGCCGAGAAAGATTTTTGAACAAGAGGGCTTGAAAGAGCTGTCTGCAAGCATCGAGCACTACGGTATTTTGCAGCCGCTTACGGTGCGCCGTGTGTCGGGGGAATATGAGCTGGTTGCAGGCGAGCGCCGTCTGCGTGCGGCAAGAATGGCGGGACTTCACGAGGTGCCGTGTATTTTGCTGACGGTGGACGAGGAGCAATCGGGCTTGGTGGCGCTGGTTGAGAATTTGCAGCGGCGTGATTTGGATTACATTGAGGAGGCGCAAGGGCTTTTGCGCCTGATGCGGCAATACGGCATGAATCAGGAGCAGGCAGCATCGAAGGTCGGGAAAAGCCAAAGCGCCGTTGCAAACAAGCTGCGCATTTTACGCCATGGCGAAACAGTGCTCGCAAAGTTAAGGGAAAATGCGCTCTCCGAGCGGCATGCTCGAGCGCTTTTGAAGCTTCCGAGCGAGGAAGAACGCTTGGAGGTGATTGAGATCATTGTGCAGCGGCAGCTCAATGTTGCCAAAACAGAGAGCTTTATCGATGCGTATTTGCAGCGGCAGAAGGAGCCCAAACGGGGCTTGCGGAAGCTGATTGTACGGGATGTGCGGCTGTTTCTCAACAGTGTCAATCACTCCCTGGAGCTGGTCCGCGGTGCAGGGATCGATGCCAGTGCCCAACAGGAGGAGACGGAGCATGAGATCGTTCTGACCATCCGCCTTCCAAAACGTGCCGGCTGAGCTGATACGATAATTTGATAAGAAGGAACGATCAAATTCCGATTTATCGAGCAGAACGTATCAACCACTGTAGGGGAGGGTCATGGTCTCGCTGCGGCTCGGTCAGGTCGCGGCTCTGACAGCCCACTGGGCTGTCATTCACTACCGCTCCCTCCGCTTCGCTACCCTCCCGCACAGAAAACGGTAGAATTTCGCAGCAAACCAATGTGAAAACGTAATATTTCACGATAATTGAAAACAATTAACAATTATGGTGGTTCCTGCACACGGGAGGGTCATGACCCTCCCCTACAATTTGAAAACGAAACTCAGCGATCAATCGGAATTGGTGCATTATTTTTATTGGGTAGCAGCATGAATCGGTCGGGCAGGACGAAGGTGAATTTGTAGATCTTCAAAAAAATTTCTCTTCGCTGTCGGCAAAGGGAAGTTTTGTTCTCGGAATATTATTTCATAATGATAAGTGCATCGAGAAGCGTGTCCATATTTTCCTCGGAGTATTCGATCTCAGCGGAAAATTGCCGCGCAAGCTCGACTTGATCTTCGAATGTAAAGCTCCGGTTCTTTGTCCAAAGGATCGCTCCAAGGGAGTAGACGATCAGACAACCCAAGGCGGCGAAGGCGGCACGGGAAGCAAGGTCGATCTCATCCATAGCATTTGCCATATGTCGATAGACAAGGTAGACAAGCAATTGTTCATATTCTGTTTGCCTGTCTTTCATATGCGCATTGAAGCCTTCATGATCGATCTCAGACGATTGCATAAGCTGTAAAAGCTCCGTCCAATCCTCATTCAAGCGTTCTAAGCGTATGAAAAAGTCTGACCATTCGGTAAGCGATTTATTTGGAAGCTCTGCGCCGCAAAGGTGAAGCATTTCTTCGATCCTTGCAGATATCGGCAAACTTCGATCCTGCAAAATCAGGATCACTTGATCACGAAGCAATATGATCTCATCGTCCGTGAGGCTGTTTGAACCGAGCAGCCTTACGGGCTCTTTTTTGCCCAAAATCAGCCTGCCTGCTTCTTCACAGCAAAGACCGACACCGATCTCGACACGATCGGGCAAAAAATTACGGAATCGTGGGTGATCGGTGCAAATTTGGCACAGATGATCTTCGCCCAATTCCAAAATTAGATCGCACAAATTTCGCTCATTGAGGAAGGGACATCTGTCATTTTTAAGTAAATTAAAATGTGGGGTGTCATCCAAACTGATATTTTCCTGCAAACGCTTGCCCAAGCAGCCGCCGATGTTCTGATAAGTCAGCAAAGTCTCTTCGTCAATATCGATTTCCCAGCCAATGCAGCAATTATGCTGACAGCGCTCGGCAGAGCAGGAAAAATCGGGATAATAATCGGGGAAAATCTCCTGCATTTCAAGCATCCTCCCTTTTTCTGCCCAATTGCCAGAAGGCAACGGCGCTTGCGGCGGCAACGTTCAAAGAATCGACACCGTGCGCCATCGGGATACGGACGGTGTGATCGCAGGCGGTGATTGTCTGCTCTGCAAGACCGTCTCCCTCGGTGCCCAAAATGATGGCAAGTCGTTCCTGTGCGGCAAGCCACGGATCGTCGATGGAAATGCTGTCGTTGCGCAATGCCATGGCAACGGTCTGGAAGCCATATTTTTTGATCTCGTTTGCATCGGCGCAAAATGTCCACGGAATTTGAAATACGGTACCCATGCTGACACGAATGGAGCGGCGATAGAGGGGATTGCTACTACCTTCGGTCAAAATAACTCCATCCATACCCAACGCCGCAGCCGAACGAAAAATGGCACCAATGTTGGTCGGATTCATCACGTTTTCCAAAATGGCAATACGCTTGGCATTGTCGCAAAGCTGCGAAAGCGTGGGCAGGGCTTTTCTTCGCATGGCACAGAGCATGCCTCGTGTGAGCTGGAAGCCTGTCAATTGGGTCAAAACATCCAAATCTGCGGTGTAGATCGGCACACCCTCGCAGCGCTTGAGGATCGGCAGAGCTTCACCGTAGATGTGCTTTCCTTCGACCAAAAAGGACACAGGTATAAAGCCTGCGTTCAGCGCTCGTTCGATGACCTTGGGGCTTTCGGCAATAAAAATACCGTCTTCGGGATGCTCACGGTTGAGAAGCTGCACTTCGGTCTTGCGTGCGTAAATATCCAATTCCTGTGCGGAAAAATCCGTGATTTTAATGATGTTCAGCATAGAGAAAATAGTCCTCGTTTGATAAATATCGGTCGCCACCATCGGGCAGCAGTGCGACAATACGCTTGCCCTCATGCGTCTTGGCAAGCTGCGTGGCAGCGAAAAGGGCAGCTGCGGAGGAAATGCCGACCAAAATGCCCTCGGTTTTTGCCAAAATTCGACCGGTTTCATAGGCATCTGCCTCGCTGATCGTCAAAACCTCGTCGATCACGTCTTGATCCAAGATCTTTGGCACAAAGCCGGCGCCGATGCCCTGCAAGCCATGAGGACCTGTTTTGCCCTCGGTCAAAACAGGGGAGCGTGACGGTTCGATGCCGACGATGCGGATGCTTTGATCTTTTTCCTTCAAAAATTTTCCGATGCCGCTGATCGTGCCGCCGGTACCAATGCCTGCGACAAAAATATCGATCTTTCCATCGGTATCCGCCCAAATTTCGGGCGCAGTGGTTCGGTAGTGCGCTGCGGGATTGGCAGGATTCTCAAACTGTCCTGCCAAAAAGCTGTTGGGGATCTGCTCGGCAAGCTCCTTTGCCTTGGCGATGGCACCGTTCATTCCCAATGCGCCGTCTGTGAGGATCAATTCTGCTCCGTAGGCAGAGAGCAGCTTGCGGCGCTCGGTCGACATGGTTTCGGGCATAGTCAAAATCACACGGTAACCACGACAAACGCCGATGGCTGCTAAACCGATGCCGGTGTTGCCACTGGTCGGCTCGATGATGACGGAATCGGGATTTAACTTTCCGTTTGCCTCGGCTTCATCCAACATGGAAAGGGCAACACGATCCTTGACACTTCCGGCAGGGTTAAAATACTCTAACTTTGCGCAAATCTCCGCATTCACAGAAACGGCTGCGCAATAGTTCTTTAAGCGCAACAGGGGCGTTGCGCCGACGAGTTGCGAAATGTTTTCATAAATTTTCATTTGATCAGATCCTTTATAACTTCTCCTGCGATGATCAAGCCTGCAACGCTTGGAACGAACGCAACACTGCCCGGAAGCTGTCTGCGTCCGGGGGTCTCTTCTTGCAGGCTTTGCGAGGGAGTGAGTGGTTCTTCCTTGGAATAAACGACCTTGAGATGCTCGATGCCACGGCGCTTTAGCTCTTTGCGCATGATGCGAGCAAGCGGACAAAACGAGGTTTTAGAGATATCTGCCACTTCAAAAGCGGTTGGATCAAGCTTGTTTCCCGTCCCCATGGAGCTGATGATCGGTGTATTTGCGCTCTGCGCATTGATCACAAGTGCAAGCTTGCCAGTTACGGTGTCAATGGCATCAATGATATAATCATAATTTCGAAAATCAAACTGATCTTGCGTTTCGGGCGTATAAAACACCGTATACGCATGGACTGTGGCGTTGGGGTTGATCTGCTTGACACGCTGCGCAGCAACGAGAGCCTTGCTCTGACCTACGGTGTCGTGTGTGGCAAGGATCTGACGGTTGATGTTGGTCATGGAGATCGTATCGTGATCGATCAGATCCAAGGTGCCGATGCCGCTTCGCGCCAAGGCTTCCACGGCGTAGCCGCCGACACCGCCGAGCCCGAACACTGCCACACGAGATTGCGAAAGCCGTTTCAGAGCTTCTTCACCGAGAAGAAGCTCTGTTCTTGAAAACGGATGCAGCATTAGGAAATTGCGGTGACGGTGAAGTCTTTCGCCTCCACGGTCGAACGAAGAATGTCGTCTGCGATCTCAGCATTCAGCGTGACAACGGCAATGCCGTCTGCGTGGCTGACATCGGCAGAGGATACTTCTACGAGGGCTTCCAAAGCCTTCTTCACGGTGGCTTCACAGTGCGGGCACATCATGCCCTTGATTTCGATGGTTTTTTTCATGGTTTTGATCTCCTTTTTTGATTGTTTTTTTCGACGTTTTTTATCGTGCTTGGAATCATAAATTTTCAGCAGGTTTAAGCGCAGCGCGTTTGTCACAACGCAAAAGCTGGAAAGACTCATAGCGGCTGCGCCGAACATGGGATTCATTTCCCAGCCGAGCAGGGCGATGAAAGCGCCTGCGGCAAGGGGAATGCCAAGGGTGTTATAGATAAATGCCCAAAACAGATTTTGGTGAATGCTTCTAAGAGTTGCACGACTTAAGCGAATGGCGGCGCAGACATCGCTCAAACGGCTTTTCATCAAAACGATCTCGGCAGCATCGATGGCAACATCGGTGCCTGCACCGATGGCGATGCCGACATCTGCGCATGTCAAGGCAGGTGCATCGTTGATGCCGTCACCGACCATGGCGACGCAGCCTTCGTTGCGAAGCGTCTGCACAACACGAGCTTTTCCGTCGGGAAGTACGCCTGCAATGACCTCGTCAACGCCTGCCTGCTTGCCGATGGCGTTGGCGGTTTTCTCGTTATCGCCTGTGAGCATGACCACTCGGATTCCCATGCCTTGAAGCTCATGAATTGCCTGTGGCGAATCCTCTTTGATGACGTCGGCAACGGCGATGATGCCCAAAAGACGACCGTCAAGGGCGAAAAACAGCGGTGTTTTGCCTTCAGAGGCGAGCGCATCGGCTTGCGCAAGAAGAGAGGCATCAATTGTAATGTGCTGAGAAATAAAACGTGCATTGCCGCCCAACAGTAGCTTTCCGTATAGCTTTGCGCTTAGACCGTTTCCGCTCAGGGCTTGAAAGTCCGTAACCTCTTTTGCCTGTAGCCTGCGTTGCTCGGCGAGGGAGCAGATCGCTCGTGCCAAGGGATGCTCACTCAGATGCTCCAAAGCGTAAGCCATTTGTAAAAGATATGCTTCATCGGAGCTGATGATGTCCGTCACAGTAGGGACGCCTGCGGTGATCGTTCCCGTTTTGTCGAGCACGACAGTATCAACTCGACCTGCCTGCTCTAAAGATGCGGCAGTTTTGAACAAGATGCCGTTTTCTGCGCCCATGCCGCTTCCGACCATGATGGCGACCGGAGTTGCAAGACCCAGCGCACACGGACAGCTGATAACCAAGACGGAAATGGCTCTTGCCAAAGCGTAGCCGAAGCTCTGACCGACAATGAGCCAAATGGCAAGGGTGATCAAGGCAATGCCGATGACGATCGGCACGAAAACGCCCGAAACCTTGTCTGCAATTTTGGCGATCGGGGCTTTGGTTGCGGCGGCATCTGTGACCATTTTGATGATCTGCGAGAGCGTGGTATCCTCACCGACTCGGGTCGCTTCACATTTTAAGAAGCCGGATTGATTCAATGTGGCAGCACAAACGCTGTCACCGATGCCTTTGTCCACAGGGATGCTTTCACCGGTCAAGGCGGCTTCATTGACAGCGCTTGCGCCGTCTAAAACAATGCCATCGACGGGGATGTTTTCTCCCGGGCGAACGAGGAAAATATCACCTTTTTTGACCTGCGCAATGGAAACGGTCTGTTCCTGACCGTCACGCAGGACGGTTGCCGTTTTGGGTGCAAGCTTCATCAAGCCCTTTAGCGCATCGGTGGTCTTGCCCTTCGAGCGTGCCTCTAACATCTTGCCGACGGTGATCAGGGTCAAAATCATGGCGGCAGATTCAAAATACAGCTCATGCAGCCAATGCTCGCTGTGACCTGTGGTCATGGCGAAGAGAGCGGCTGTGCTGTAGACAAATGCTGCAGCGGAACCGAGTGCAACCAGTGTATCCATATTCGGTGAACGGTGCAGCAGGGCGGTAAAGCCGCTTGTAAAAAACTTTTGATTGATCACCATCACGATGATCGTCAGAAGCATTTGTGCCAAAGCGATTGCGATGGGATTGCCTTCAAAAAAGCTTGGCAGTGGAAAGCCCCACATGACGTGCCCCATGGAAATGTACATCAAAACCGCCAAAAATCCCAGCGAGGCAAACAGCCTGCGCTTCAAAACGGGAGTTTCACGATCTGCAAGCATATCATTTTCAGGCTCTTTTTCCGCACCCTTTAATTTGGCACCGTAGCCTGCCTTGACAACGGCATCGATGATCGCCTGCGACGAAGCAGTGCCTTCGACACCCATGGAGTGCGTGAGCAAGCTGACCGAACAGCTCGTGACTCCCGAAACGGCGTTGACAGCTTTTTCGACTCTTGCGCTGCAGGCAGCACAGCTCATGCCGCTGACGCTGTATTGTTCCATAATTCCTCCTTACTTGTATAACAATAAAGACACCCATGTGACGACCTGATTGCCGTAGAGGTAGTCAATATTGTATCGTTCTAATAGTGCTGTGATCAAAATTCCGTGGCTTTCCACGCACGGAAACATCTGCTCTGATCTTTTGCACGGTGCATGCGGATATGTACACCTTTGGCACAGTGCGCACGATTCGGTGGACAGGCCGTATACCTCGAAGCCGAGTGAGCGCATTTTTTCAGCGACCTGATGGGTCAGCTTTTCATGTGGCGTACGAGTGGCAAGCGTTTGTTCCATGTCGGAAATATCATCGACTTCGGTCAGGGTCAGAAGCATTAAGCCCTCGGGATAGGAAAGGCATTTTGCCTTGCATGCTTCGACAGAGCCGACACCCGGAGGACATGCCCAGCTTTTTGCGTAGCGTGGACATTCCTCCTCACAAATTTTACGCACTCGATCGGAAAATGTCAGCTCGTCCGTTTTGAAAAAAACATACTGCGCAATCGGAAGCTGCGCAAGAAAGAATTCCAATTCCTTCATCGCACTTCCTCTTTCAAAAACAGCAGGTCATGCGCAATGGGCGTGCAGAACAGACGGCGAATTTCGCTTGTCTGATCGGTCTGCGCCAAGATCCACATCAGCTTGGCAAGGGCAGCCTCTGTGGTCATGTCATAGGCTTCTAAAAGCTGCAAATGATTTTTAAGATGGAATCCGACATCATACACAGCCAAATTGCTGCCCTCGTTTTGCACCTGCGTGGTCATGACGATGGTCTTTCCGTTGTCAATGGCTGTGCGGATCACATCAAAGAAGCCGCTTCCCTGATAGGACGGAAGACCGCCGACACCGTAGCTTTCGATGATCACAGCGTCGTTGTGCTCGATCAGGTAGGACAAAAGTCCGAAATCTGCGCCGGGGATCATCTTCATTAACCCGATTTTTGGATTCAGTGCGTGATAAAATTGTGGTTTCGGCAGACTCGTCGGGCGAATATATTCCATCAAGAAACCGTTTTGCACCACGGCAAGCAGGGGATAGTTGATGCTCGAAAATGCTTGGAAGCTGGTGGTTCTGGTTTTTCTTGCTCTTGTGCCCAGAATGACCCGTCCGTTAAAGACGATCATCACACCGCATAGCTCTGAAACGGCGACTCGGAAGGCATCGGCAAGGTTGGTTTTGGAATCGGTATTTTCAAACAGAATGGGCTTCTGTGCTCCCGTTAAAATAATGGGCTTCGGAGAAAACTGAATCAAATACGACAATGCGGCAGCAGTATAAGCCATCGTGTCTGTGCCGTGTGCGATCACGAAGCCATCGTAACGGTCAAAATTTTCACAGATCGCCTCAGCGATCGTCAGCCAATGCGAGGGCGTGATATTCGTAGAATCGATCGAAAAAAGCTGAATGCAATCCACATCGCAAATATCCGAAATATCAGGCACCTGCGCTACCAGCTCGGCGCTTGTCAAAATCGGCGTCAGACCGCTGTCGGTCTTGCCGGAGGCAATAGTGCCGCCGGTGCCGAGCATGAGAACCTTCTTCATAGACGACCTCCGGTGATTGAAATGCAAATGAAATGTTCGATATAATCCGATTTATCGAGCAGGATGAATGAGTAAAGATGAATGATGAAGGAGTATCAATCAATCGGTCAATGCGTTTGAGTGTCATTCTACCGAATGCTAAGAGCCTGCTGCGGCAGGCATGAGCGCAGTGAAGAATCTTGCTGGCAGTATTTCAATTTTACAATTTTGTTACTCTCGCTAAGATTCTTCGGTCGCTACGCTCCTTCAGTATGACAAATTACGAAAGTGCAACTATTTTTTCATCCTTCATCATTACTCTTTATTCTCAACGATAAATCGGAATTTAGAAAAAGCGTTTTATATAGTATACCACGATTTTTGCGGAAGAACAATCAAAAGATTGACAAATTATGAAAGTGCGGTTAGAATAAAACAAAAGGAGGTGCCGAAAATGCTCTCTGTTGTGATTCCGGCATATAACGAGCAGGAAATGCTTTCACTTGCGGCAAAACGGATCGGTGAGATTCTGCGTGAGGCGAAAATCGCATATGAGCTGGTCTTTGTGGACGATGGCTCGAAGGACAACACATGGAATGAGATCTCCAAATGTGCGCAAACGGATCCCTGTGTGCGGGGTGTTCGTTTTTCCAGAAACTTCGGCAAGGAGGCAGCGATGTTTGCAGGGCTCAAGCATGCGCAGGGCGATTGCGTTGCCTGCATCGACTGCGATTTGCAGCATCCGCCTGAGAAGCTTGTGGAAATGTACCGCATGTGGGAAAACGGCTACGAGGTCATCGAGGGCGTGAAGTCCGACCGTGGTAAAGAAAGTGCGATCCACCGTATGTTTACAAAGCTGTTTTATTCCCTCATCAGCCGTGCGACCAGGGTCGATATGTCCAGAGCATCGGACTTTAAGCTTTTGGATCGCAAGGCGGTTAATGTGATCTTGACCATGCGTGAGAAGCGTGCATTTTTCCGTGCGCTGTCATCGTGGGTCGGATTCAAGACCGGAGAAGTATCTTATGAGGTGCAGGAGCGTGCGGCAGGTGTGTCAAAGTGGTCCACTTGGTCACTGATAAAATATGCGCTGTCGAATATCACCGCCTTTACGGCGCTTCCGTTGCATATCGTCACATTTTTGGGTGTGATTACGCTTATAGTTTCCATTGTGATGGGAATTATCGCCGTGGTGCAGAAATTTATGGGCATTGCACTTGGCGGCTTTACAACGGTGATCGTGCTGTTGCTGTTCATCGGCAGCCTGATCATGATCAGCTTGGGTATCATCGGCTATTATGTCGGCAATATTTATGAAGAAATCAAAGACCGTCCGCGCTATATTGTTGCGGACACTTGCGGAAAAACGGCGCAGTAAAAACTGCGCCGTTTTTCTTTATTGCAGATATTTTTTTTGTAAGGTGTTCACCATGTTGGTATAGATCATGCGGCAATCTTCTAAGCGGTTTTCCTGCAAGGCAAGGCTGCACGGATTGAGCCATTTTGTGCGAATTTCCTCGTATGCTGCCTTGCTGTCATCACAGAAGTCGATGCAGGTCACGATCGACGGAGCGATGTCATAATAGCGCTCAATATCCGCCGCTCCGTCATGGGCAGTCAGATAGCCGTCACGGAAGGCTCTGAACGCCTGCAGCTCGTCGCAGGTGTCGCTTTTTCCTTCGTGCAGGCAGGTTGCGGTCGTGATGAAGCAAAGCTTGCGCTTTCGGAAGCCGCCTGCCAAAACCTCGTAATCGCCGGGGGTCCACTTGTGCGTGGGATAACGCTTGCGCCATTGACGGTTCAATTCCTCACGGAACAGCTCTGCGGTCTCTAACTTGCGCTTGCGCACGAGTGGCGTCAGGAAAATCGCCAGAACGACACGGGTTTCGAACAACAACTGCTCACGCTTGGATTTTTTTGCCCAGCGGACATCTCCCATCAGGTGTGCATCCACGTGATCCAAAAGCTCTGTGCAGATCTTTTCGATACATTTTTCCTTGCCGTCGGGGTCTAAACGTGCGCAAACATCCAAATGCTCCAGTATTTTGGCATTGTCAGCTTCATAGGTTTCAAATGCACGAAAAAAGTCTTTTTTCGTGATTTTTTTATGGTAATCGGGATAATTCACGACCGCCTTCACAAGTCGTTCATTCAGATACTCCCGTTCCTTCGTGTACTGATCGGTATCTGCAACGTTTAAGGCAAGCATGACCTCGGTGCGGCAGCGTTTTCCGCAGTATAAACAGGCAAATTCCTCCAAATCCGCAGGGATCTGCAAAGCGTTACCGCAGTGAGGACAATTGCCGTGTACAAATTCTGACATCATTTTCACACTCCTTTGCCGCTATTTTTTCATATTTTCGGTGCGATGTCAACCGAGAAATACAAAATTTTTCAAATCCTTTACATTTTTTTATGCTTTCGGGGCAGACTACCATGGAAAAGAGGCGATGAAATGCAGGAATTTGTGCTGCGAACTCGATTATGTTTTGCCGACAATGCGCTAAATAAGTTAAAAACGCTTGCTTATCAAAAAATTTTGCTTGTGACAGATCCATTCTTTGTCAAAAACTCAATGGCGCAGAAAATCGTTTCTCTCTGCACACAAGCACAGGTGCAGATCTTCGATCAGGTGCAGCCCGATCCGCCGCTAAAGCTCATTGCGCAAGGGGTTGCGATGATGCAGGCGTTTGGAGCTGAGGCGATCATTGCGCTGGGCGGCGGCAGTGCGATCGATTGTGCCAAGGGGATTTTGAGTATGTGCGGTTTGGAGGTCGATTTGATCGCCATTCCCACGACCTCGGGAACCGGCTCGGAGGTTACGAGCTTTGCGATTTTGACGCACGATAACATCAAGCATCCGCTGGTGGAGGACAGATTAAGACCCACGCTTGCGATTTTGGAGCCTGAGCTTTTATCTAAACTTCCCAAAAGCCTGATCGCTGATGCAGGTATGGATGCGCTGGCGCATTGCATTGAGGCGCTTGCAGCAAAAAATGCTTCTGTATTTTCAGATGCGCTTGCCATGCACGCTGCCGCAATCCTGTTGGAAAAATTGCCGCTGTCTTATCGGGGGGATATTTCTGTTCGGGGAGAGATTCACTGTGCTGCGAGTATGGCTGGTATTGCCTTTGACAATGCAGGCTTGGGCGTGTGTCATGCGCTTGCCCATGCGCTTGGAGGAATGTTCCACGTTGCGCATGGAAAGCTCAATGCGGTCTTGCTTCCGACCGTGATGCGCCATCAAGCTGTCAGTGCCTATGAAATGCTGGCAAAGCGTTGCGGCTTATCGGGTGCAAGAGGGCTGATTTTTGCCATCGAACGCTTGCGCAGGAGCTTGGAGCTGCCTGAAACGCTGAGCAAAGCAGGTATCCGGCGTGAGGAGCTTCTTTCCCGGATGCAGGAGCTTTGTGATGCGGCGGCAAAGGATCCCTGTATGAACACCAATCCCAGGCAGAGCAGCAAAGAGGAGCTGGCACAGATCGTGCGTGAGGTGCTATGAGTCGGAAGCTTTTGTCGGTCGGGATCGATGTCGGCACAACGACGACACAGCTCGTTTTCTCTTATTTAACGGTCAAAAATGAGGCAAACTTCTTTTCGGTGCCGCACTTTTCCATCTGCGAAAAGGAGGTCATTTACAGAAGTAAGATCTATTTCACGCCGCTTCTGAGCGACCGAGTGATCGATGCTGTAGGGGTACAAAAAATTGTCGATGCGGAATACGAAAACGCCAATGTGGAAAAAACCTCGGTGCAAACAGGAGCGGTCATCATCACAGGCGAAACGGCTCGCAGAGAGAATGCACGAGAGGTACTAAATGCGCTGTCGGGCTATGCAGGTGATTTTGTGGTGGCAACGGCAGGACCTGCATTGGAGAGCGCCCTTGCAGGCAGAGGGGCGGGCGCAGCGGAGTATTCCAAGGAGCACCAATGTGCCGTATTAAATTTGGACATCGGTGGCGGCACGACCAATTTGGCGCTGTTTGAAAACGGTGATTTGATCGATACGGGCTGCCTGAATGTCGGCGGCAGGCTGATGAAATTTGACGAAAACGGGAATTGCACTTATTTATCGCCTGTGCTCAAGCCCTATTTTTCCTTAAATGCAAACCCTAAAGAGGTCAGCCGCTTCTTGGCTGAAATTTTGGAGGAAGCGCTCGGCTTGCGAGAGGGGAAACGCTATCTTGATTTTGTGACAGATAAATTATGTAAACCTGCAAAGCTTTTAAGCTTTTCCGGAGGCGTTGCCGATCTGATTGACGATGCAGCGCATGAGGAGTTTGCCTTTGGGGATTTGGGTGTGTTGCTTGGAAAAGCCATTTTTCATTCTGCATTGTGCAGCGGCGACTATCTTCGTGCGAAAGAGACCATCCGGGCAACGGTGATCGGCGCAGGGAGTCATACGACCGAGCTTTCGGGCAGCACGATCTTCTATGACAAAACCGCATTTCCGATCAAAAATCTGCCTGTGGCAGTATTGACCGAGTTGGAGGAAAATGCTGAGCCTCAGCAGCTTGCCGAGCATATTTCCAATCGTCTGCGGATGTATGACGATACGGCGGCGGTGATCGGTCTGCGTGGGAAAAGAAATCCAAAATTTTCAGAATTATGTAAACTTGCGGACGGGCTTGCGCTTGCCCTTCGAAAGGTGCAAACGAGTCCGTGTGTGATCGCAGTCGAGAATGATATGGGAAAAGCGCTCGGACAGGCGCTTGGTATGCTCATGCCGCAAACACCGCTGATCTGCTTGGATGGCGTGCATCTGTCCGACGGAGCGTATTTGGACATCGGCGCACCGATCGCAGACGGTCAGGTGCTGCCCGTGGTTATAAAAACCTTGGTATTGTGAGGAGCTGACAAATTGAAGCTGAAAACGAATCTGTTTGGAAAAACATACGCCTTTCGGGACGTAAAGGACGTGCTGGCAAAGGCAAACGAGGAAAAATCAGGTGACAAGCTTGCCGGCATTGCCGCAGAAAGTGCGCAGGAGCGTGTGGCAGCGAAGGTCGTGCTTTCGCAGATGCTGGTGTCGGATTTAAGAGAAAATCCGGTCGTGCCGTATGAGCAGGACGAGGTCACACGCATCATTCAGGACGATATTAATGAACCGATCTATGCGGGCTTGCGCAACATGACGATCGCAGAGCTGAGAGAATGGATTTTGGATCAAAATACGACAGGTGCGGACCTTCGCAGGATCAGCAGGGGTTTGACGAGCGAAACGGTTGCGGCGGTGTGCAAGCTGATGAGCAATTTAGACTTGATCACGGCGGCAAAAAAAATCCGCATCACAGCCCATTGCAACACAACGATCGGCTTGCCCGGGACACTTTCGTGCCGCTTGCAGCCGAATCATCCGACCGATGATATCGATGGCATTTTGGCTTCGACCTTGGAGGGCTTGAGCTTTGGTGCAGGCGATGCGGTGATCGGATTGAATCCGGCAGGTGACAGCGCAGAAACGGCAAAAAAGATTTTGCAAAAATTCGAGGAGATCAAGCAAAAGCACGCCATACCGACGCAAACCTGCGTGCTTGCGCACGTGACCACGCAGATGCGAGCCATTGAAAACGGTGCGCCTGCGGATTTGATTTTCCAATCCATCGCAGGCTCGCAAAAGGGAAATGAAGCCTTTGGCTTTAACGCCAAGACCATTGAAGATGCAAGGCAGCTTGCCCTGACCCACGGTACCGCCGAGGGTCCCAACGTTATGTATTTTGAAACGGGTCAGGGCTCCGAGCTGTCCAGTGAAGCGCACTACGGCGCAGATCAGGTCACGATGGAGGCTCGATGCTACGGCTTTGCCAAGCGGTTTCAGCCGTTTTTGGTCAATACGGTCGTGGGCTTTATCGGACCTGAGTATTTGTATGATGCAAGACAGGTGATCCGTGCAGGCTTGGAGGATCATTTTATGGGTAAGCTTTCGGGCATACCCATGGGCTGTGATGCCTGCTATACGAACCATATGAAGGCGGATCAGAACGAT
The DNA here is from genome assembly GCA_015068235.1 of Oscillospiraceae bacterium. Lineage (GTDB taxonomy): Bacteria > Bacillota > Clostridia > Oscillospirales > Oscillospiraceae > JAZOXB01. The sequence continues at coordinate 14,910 of SVKY01000012.1, read as the reverse complement.
ATTGAAAATCTTGCGGCGCTTTTGACCGCCGCAGGCTGTAACTATTTTATGGGCATTGCCCACGGTGACGATGTAATGCTCAACTATCAGACCACGGGCTTCAGAGAGACGGCAACGCTGCGAGATATTTTTGGGCTTACGGCAATTGCGCCGTTTTGGAAATGGCTGGAGGACAAGGGCTTTGTTGAAAACGGAAAGCTGACCGAGAAAGCCGGCGATGGCTCAAGCTTGCTTTAAGGAGGAACTATGAATAAGGAAGATTTGAAGGCAATGGTTGCGCAAATGCTGACGGAGCTTCATGCGCAGCCGACGGTCAAGGCAAGCGAGTATACACCCACACGCCATGCAGAAACGGAAAGTGTGGCTGATATTACGGCGATCGATCTGAGAGCGCAGTATCTTGTGGAAAAACCGCACGATGCAAAGGCATTTCAAGCCTTGAAAAACAAAACACCTGCAAGACTCGCTTCAGGCAGAGCCGGCAGCCGCTATAAAACGATCACGATGCTGCGCTTTCGAGCGGATCATGCAGCAGCGCAGGACAGTGCATTTTCCTTGGTGCATGAGGATTTTGCCAAGGAAAACGACCTGATCCCTGTCAAGACCGAGTGCAAGGACAAGGATGAGTATCTTACCCGCCCTGACTTGGGCAGGCGCTTTGACGAGGTATATCAAAAGGTCATCTCCGAGAGCTGCAAGGGTCACAGGGTTTTGATCGTGGTAGGTGACGGGCTTTCTTCGGCGGCGATCGAAGCCAATGCGATGGATTGTGTTGCGACCATCGAGCAGGGCTTAAAAGCTCGGGGCATCGACTACGGCAAAAAGCTGTTTGTGCAATTTTGCCGTGTGGGCGCAGGAGATCATATTGGAGATCTGACGGATTGTGAGCTTGTGTGCATGTTGGTCGGGGAACGTCCCGGCTTGGTCACGAGCGAATCTATGTCGGCATATATTACCTACCGTCCGCATCGCGGCATTGCCGAGTCGAAGCGCACGGTGGTGTCGAATATTCATTCTCAAGGCATTGCGGCGGTGGAGGCAGGAGCGCATATTGCATCCTTGATCGAAAAAATGCTCAAGCAAAAAGCCTCGGGCATTGATTTTGTGCAGGAGGCAGGCGCATGACGGGAGAACGAATTCCTGTTACGGTCTTGGCAGTGCAGATGATTGCCAATGCACCTGCAGCGTTGTGTAAAGCGTTGGGTTTGCGAGGGAAGCAACGTACCCTTGGGATCATTTCAAGCGATTGTGACGATGCGACCTATATCGCCTTGGATGAGGCGACCAAAAGCGCAAATGTCGATGTGATCTACGCCAAGAGCCTATATGCAGGTGCGGCAAATGCTTCAACGAAGCTTGCAGGCGAGGTCATCGGTGTGATTGCAGGAGAAAATCCTTCGGAGGTCAAAAGCGGCTTGCAGGCGGCGGCTTCCGTGCTGGGGGAGATCGGCTTTCGCACCGCCAACGATGAGGGCGATATTGTTTATTTTGCCCACTGCGTTTCCAGAACAGGCAGCTATTTGTCCAAGCTTGCCCATGTGCCGCTCGGACAAGCGGTTGCATATCTGATTGCACCGCCTGTGGAGGCAATTGTGGGTTTGGATGCGGCGATCAAGGCATCAGATGTGGAGATGACGGAATTTTTTGCGCCGCCGAGTGAAACAAATTTTGCAGGGGGCGTGCTGACAGGAACGCAATCGGCATGCAAGGCGGCATGCGAAGCCTTTGCCGAGGCGGTCAAAGGCGTGGCTTCGGCACCGAGAGGAGAATTGTATGGAATTTGATAAGGATCTACGCTCCCGACAGGAGACAAGGGCGTTGATGGAAGCGGCGGAGGCTGCGTATCAGGAGCTGAAGCATTTTGATCAGGCGAGAATCGATAAGATCGTTGCTGCCATTGCAGAAGCAGGCAGCAAAAATGCCGAGCTTTTGGGGCAAATGGCTTGTGAGGAAACCGGCTTCGGTAATGCCAAGGATAAGGCAGAAAAAAACCGTTTTGCATCTGAGCGTGTGTATGAGGCGATCAAGAATATGAAGACCGTCGGCATCTTGCGTAATGAAGGCAAGGTTTGGGACATCGGTGTGAGTGTCGGTGTGATCGCAGGCATTGTGCCATCGACCAATCCGACCTCGACGGTGATTTATAAGGCGCTGATCTCCTTGAAGGCTGGCAGCCCCATCGTTTTTTCGCCGCACCCGGGAGCAGTCAAATGCACGTTAAAGGCGGCACAGATCGTTGCGCAGGCGGCATATGCCGCTGGCTGTCCGCAGGGAGCGATCGGCTGCATTTCCGAGCCAACCATGCAGGCAGTGCAGGAGCTGATGCAGCATAAATACACACGTCTGATCTTAGCGACCGGTGGCGGAGCGATGGTTCGTGCGGCATATTCCAGCGGCAAACCTGCCATCGGTGTCGGCGCAGGCAACGGACCTGCCTATATCCACAAATCCGCAGATTTTTCTCAGGCGGTCAAGGATATCATTCGTTCAAAAACCTTTGATAACGGGACCATTTGCGCCTCTGAGCAGAGTGTGATCTTGGAGGATTGCTGTGCCCAGAGAGTGCGTGAGGAATTTAAGCGTCAGGGCGCATATTTTCTGTCAAGTGAAGAAGCAGGAAAGCTTGCAAAAATTCTTCTGCGTCCCGATGGAAGCATGAATCCCAAGGTGGTCGGCAAGACCGCCTTCGAGGTTGCACAAATTGCAGGCGTATCCGTCCCTAAGGAAACGACAGTTTTGATTGCGCACGAGACCGAAGCCGGACCGACACGACCGTATTCGAGGGAGAAGCTATGCCCTGTGCTTGCACTTTTTGTCGAGCGTGACGAAAACACGATTCTCAAGCGAGCCATCGAGGTGCTGCTTGGTGAGGGGGCAGGGCATACCTTTGCCATTCATGCCACGGATCCTTCGGTGATTGAACGTTTTGCGCTTCAAATTCCGGTCTCACGATTCTTGGTCAATACGCCCTCGTCCCTGGGTGGTGTGGGCTACAGCACGAAGCTGTTTCCTGCGCTGACGCTCGGCTGCGGCGCCGTGGGCGGCAGTTCATCGTCGAATAATATCGGGCCCTTGGATCTGATCAACATTCGCCGTGTGGCATGGGGCGTTGAGGAGCGAAAAGAAACGGAAACGACGTTTGACGCATCGCTGATTGATGCTTTGACGGAAGAAATTTTGAAAAAATTACGGTAGGAGGATTTTTTATGATCGCAAATACGAATGCATTGGGTATGGTGGAAACGAAGGGCTTGGTCGGCGCAATCGAGGCAGCCGATGCCATGGTGAAATCCGCAAATGTGCAGCTTGTCGGCAAGGAACAGGTCGGCGGCGGTTTGGTAACGGTGATGGTGCGAGGTGACGTTGGCGCCGTCAAATCTGCGACCGATGCAGGTGCAGCGGCAGCGGAAAAGGTCGGTGAGCTGATCTCCGTGCACGTCATTCCCAGACCGCACAATGAAGTCGAGATCATTCTGCCCCACGGCAACAGCACTGCGAAAGCGGAGAAATAATGCTTTTTACGGAAAACACGGTGCTTTCCGCCGTGCAGGTGCAAGACGGTCACCGCAGGCTGATTTTGGCGGACGGTGACCGCCTGACACCTGCGGCTCGGGATTTTTTGCGGCGTGAAAATATCCTGATCGTCCAGAAAAAAGCGGAGCATATGACCCATCTGAACAAGGATCAGCTGGTGCAAAAAAGCCATCCTCGCATTGCATTTCGTGGGAAGCTCGATTCTTTGCAGGCGGAAATTTTATTGCTGCAAAAAGAATCGGGTGCGCCTGTTTCTGCTTTGGAGGATATGCTCACGCTTGTTCGGGGCTTGATGCACTCAGAGGTTTTGGAGAAAGCGGTTCCCGAAATTCTCATTGACGGCATGGACGAGGCGGAGCTTCATGAGCGCAGCCACCAACCGCAAAAATATTATGGCATCGGGCATTTTTTGCCCTCACATACCGACGATGTGATTCTTCTCAAACTCAACCGTCTGCGTACCTTGGTGCGTGAAACGGAGCTCAGCTGCTACCATGCCTTTGCGATGCCGAACGGGAAGCTCTCACGCACGGATATTTTAACGGCGCTCAATCGCTTATCTTCAGCCTGTTGGGTGCTGTGCCTTGCACGGAAAGGAGACAGTCATGGAAAAACTCATTGACGAGCTTATGGGGCGAATTTTTATCGAGCTGGAAGCCTCAGGACGCCATGTGCATCTGACGAAAGACGCAGCGCAAATGCTCTTTGGTCACTCTTTGACGCAAAAACGCCCACTGTCTCAGCCCGGGCAATTTGCCTGTAACGAGCGAGTGACACTGATTGGAACGAAGGGGAAAATTGAAAATGTCGCTGTTCTTGGACCGGAACGAGAGGAATGTCAGGTGGAGGTTTCCATGACCGATTGCGTGACACTGGGCATCAAAGCGCCTGTTAGACCCAGCGGCGATACGAAAAATACTGCGCAGATCATTTTGGAAGCAAACGGAAAACAGCTCTCCTTGCCCTCGGGGGCGATTGTTGCGCAGCGGCATATTCATATGACACCGCACGATGCGCAGCTTCGCAAGCTAAAAGACGGTGACACTGTCAAGCTGCGCACGCTGACGGCAAGACCTGTGACATTTGAGGATGTGACGGTGCGAGTCAGCCCGAAGTATCAAACTTATGCGCATTTGGACTATGATGAGGCAAATGCCTGTGGCTTTCAAAAGGGCGATTTGGCACTGATCGTGCAGTGATAACACAAAATCCGCAAATTCCGATTTATCGAGCTGTTGGCTGAGTTTTGACACCGTAGGGGCGCACGACTCTGTGCGCCCGTGCAGGCACTTCGTGTGGGCGGACAGAGTCGTCCGCCCCTACAATTTGAAAAACAAAACTCACCGATAAATCGGAATTTCTTGATTGCTTTCATGGGGGAACGATATGAATGACGCACTGATTGATAAAATTGTTGACGAGGTCAAGCGGCGGCAGAATCTGCCTTCTGCGCTTTTGATCGGACGTGCCCCGACACAAAATACGGGCTTTTGCTATGTTACGCAGGGGGAATATTCCGCCGTTGTCATCGGTTCCATGAGCGCGCATGATGTGCTGACCTTTCCGAATGAGGCGGTAGTGCAGGCGCTGCTTTTGGGAAAGCCTGTTTACTTGGCGGAGGAGGGCTTGGACTATCGAGCCTTTAGCCATAGCGCAAACCGTGCCCTATGGAGCAGACTTCTATCGGCAGAACGGCAAATGAAACAGTTAGGCGTGCAGTTTCTCGGCACAAGGCAGCAAAAACTCCTGACGGCTGAGGAGGTTCGCAGGCGGTTGAGAGACGGTCAGCCGATCGACGGACGTTTAACACCGCTGGCTCGAGATGTTTTGGAGGGAAAAGCATGAGGCTTGGGCGTGTGACAGGTGCGGTTTGGGCAACAAAAAAATGCCCTGCCTTGGCTGGACAGAGCTTTTTGCGTGTTTGCTGCGACGGAACGCAGATCGTGGCGGCAGATCTTGTCGGAGCAGGGGAGGGGGACTCGGTGATCCTCACTTTCGGCGGTGCGGCAAGGCTGGAACGCCTGTCTCCTGTGGATGCTGCAATCATAGCGATTTTGGACGAATCGGAGGCGTAAAAAATATGTCGGTAAATGAGATCATTCTTTGGCTGATGGCGATTTTTATGGTTTTGGGTGCACTTGACCGCATTTTTGGATCCCGATTCGGCATCGGCAAGCAATTCGAGGAAGGAATCTTGGCGATCGGTGCGCTTGCGTTGTCCATGCTCGGTATTTTGGCGCTTGCGCCAGTGCTTGCGGACCTGCTCAAGCCGATCCTTGTGCCTGCGTATCGCTTTTTGGGTGCTGATCCTGCAATGTTTGCAGGTACGATCCTTGCAAATGACATGGGCGGTGCACCCTTGGCGCAGGAGTTGGCACAAAGCAAGGAGGCTGCACAGTTTGGCGGTTTGATCATCGGCTCCATGCTCGGTGCAACGGTCGTTTTCACGATCCCGATCGCCTTGGGCATTATTAAGCCCGAGGACAGAGCAGCGCTTGCAAAGGGCGTTCTGGCAGGCGTGATCACCATTCCGATCGGCGCATTGGTCGGCGGCTTGGTTGCCGGCTTTGAGATCGTGATGATCCTGCGCAATTTAATTCCAATCGTTTTGTTTGCAGCGCTGATCTCCTTGGGACTTTGGAAGTTCGAAAAAGCGATGGTCACAGGCTTTTTGTGGTTCGGACGAATCATCTTAGCTGTGATCACGATCGGACTTGCCGCAGGAGTGTTTGAATATCTGACGGGCATTACGGTGATTGAGGGCATGGCGCCGCTGTTTGACGGTGTGGAGGTCGTGGCAGGCATCGGTTTTGTTTTGGCAGGTGCGTTTCCGCTGGTGTTTTTCATCACAAAAATTTTCAAGAAGCCCCTAATGAAGCTCGGAAGCATTATGGGCATGAACGATGTTGCAGCAGCTGGCATGGTGGCAAGCTTGGCAAACTCCATCCCCATGTTCGGCATGATGAAGGATATGGACGACCGAGGCAAGGTGCTCAATGTTGCCTTTGCGGTGTCGGCAGCGTTCGTGTTCGGAGATCATTTGGGCTTTACCGCAGGCTACGATGCACAAATGCTGCTTCCTGTGATCGTCGCCAAGCTCGTCGGCGGTGTCAGTGCCGTGCTGTTGGCACTATTACTGACAAGAAAAATTGCACGGTAAAAACTGCCTTTATGGCAGTTTTTTTACATTTATAAGCAGGTGCTGCTTTGCTTTGGATAATTTACCAAAATAATGAATGAAAGTATTGAAAAATTTTATGCTGAAATCGAAGAAAAATGTAGACAAGCAGGAATAATTTTGCTACAATGTCTACAGGTATAACTATATACTTTTCGGGGTATAGGGATACACTCCGGGAAGGACGGCACTACCTAAAAATTTTGAAAAGGAGACGAAAGTATGAGAAATTTCAAGAGTGTTCTTGCGCTCGTCCTGGTTCTTGCAATGCTTCTCGGCTGCATGGGCAATGCCTTTGCCGCACAGAAGACCAAGACCACGGAGATCGCAAAAACCGCGAAGACTGAAGTTGCTTCTGACAAGTCCGCTAAGGAAGAAGCACTGCAGGGCTTCAAGAGCGAAGAATTCAAGCTCAACACCTACAAGTATGCCGATGACGAGATCGTTCGCGCCATCGTCATTCTCGAAGGCGATTGTGAAGCTGATGTCGCTGAGGCAGGCAGCCAGAAGGCAGCCAACCAGCGCGTGAAGCTGATCAACGAGCACAACGCTGTCCGCAAGGAAATGAAGGGCATCAGCTATGAGCTGAAGCACGAGTTCACCACCTTGCTCAACGGCTTCAGCTGTGACGTTGCTTACGGCGATTTGGAGGCAATTGCTTCCATCGAGGGCGTTAAGTCCGTACATATCGCTAACAGCTACGCTGCTCCTGAACTCAAGGCAGCAAAAGAGACCAAGATGGAAAACGCTAACGTTATGACCGGTAACTATTTTGCCAATTATTATGGCTATGATGGCGCCGGCATCACGGTTGCGATCCTTGACACCGGTTTGAACACCACCCACGAAGCATTCCAGGATTCCCTGGGCTTGAGTGCTGAGTATGGCGTTTTGACTGAGGAAGCAGTTGCTGCGATCGAGACCAAGGCTGAGGGCGTTTACCTCAATGCTAAGGTTCCGTTTGCATACGACTATGCGGATTTGGATGCAGACGTTACCGATAATAACGGTCACGGCACCCACGTTTCCGGTACTGTTGCTGGCTATGTCGGCGAGGCTACCGAGGACGGCGGCATTGAGTATTCCTTCGTCGGCGGTTCTCCGTATGCACAGCTCCTGTCCATGAAGATCTTCAAGGACGAGGGCGGCGGCACGACCTCCGATATCTACTTCGATGCTTTGGAAGATGCTTATCTGTTGGGCGCAGACGTGGTCAACATGTCCATCGGCGCACAGAACGGCTTCACCTATGACGATTCCCTCGAGACCGAGATCTACGGCAACATTTATCAGAGAATGGCTGACGCAGGTATCGTTATGAGCGTTGCTGCAGGTAATGAGTACTCCATGGCGTACTACTCCACCATCTATGCAGGCTACACCGGCTGTGTCGGCCCCGACTACACCGACTACGGTACCATTGCTTCTCCCTCCACCTATGAAGGCAACCTGTCTGTTGCTTCCGTAGAGAACACTGCATATCCGGCTCAGGTTGTGCAGGTTGGCGAAGCGAACCTGATGTATGTGGATTCCGCAACTGCTGAAGAAGATATGTGGCTGACCACCTTCGGCGACACCACTGCTGAGTATGTAATTGTGACCAGAGAGGTTGCTGTAGTAAATGAAGACGGCAACACCGTCACTGATGAAGACGGCAACCCCGTTATGGAGACCGTTATCTCCCTCGGTGCTGCTGAAGATTACGAAGGCATTGATGTTACCGGCAAGATCGCTGTTGTATCCCGCGGCGAGTATACGTTTGAAGAGAAGGTAGAATTTGCTGCCAATGCAGGCGCTATCGGCTGTATCGTTGTGAACAACGCAGAAGGCATGATCTCCATGGCGATCGAGACCTTCGAGATTCCTGCCATCTCTTTGGAGATGTCTGCTCTTGAGGTTCTGATGAACGCTGAGACCAAGGAGATTGCTTCTCCGTCTTTGCCCGTCATGATGGAAAATGCAAATGCATGGCTGATGAGTGACTTCTCCAACTGGGGCACCTCTCCGATGCTGACGCTCGATCCGACTATGACCTCCGTTGGCGGCAACATTTACTCCACCGTCATCGGTGCTGACGATGCATACGAGGTTTACAGCGGCACCTCCATGGCTGCTCCGAACTCCTCCGCTACCTATGCAAACGTCCTGGCTATGATCTACGAGGAGAACCCCGAGATCAGCAAGTACGAGGCTGCTGAGCTGGCAAAGTCCCTGATGCTGAGCTATGCTTACATCCTCACAGATGCAGATGGCTACCCCTATTCCCCGCGTAAGCAGGGCGCAGGCTTGGCTGTTTCTGACTATGCGATCTTCGGTTATCAGGAGTCTGCTTACATTGTCGATCCGATCAAGGAGTTGGGCGACGATCCCGAGAAGACCGGCGTTTATGACTTCTCCGTCACGATCAACAATGACACCGAGTACGACGTATACTACGGCGATCTGAGTGCGTCTGTTCTGTATGACTACATCTATACCGATTCCTACGGCGATCTTGTCAACACCCTGACTTCGGACTATGTTGACTGCAATGCGATCTTTACCGTAGGCGGTACCGAGATCACTGAATTCACCCTGGCAGCAGGCGAGAGCATCGACATCGACGTTTCCATCCTGCTCACCGAGGCTATGAAGGCAGAATTGGATGAAGTGTTTGAAAACGGCACCTTCATCGAAGGCTTCGTCACTTTCACTGAGTATTATGGCGAAGAAGCATGGAGCGAAATCCACGCTACCTTCCTGGCATACTATGGTGACTGGACGCAGGCTCCCGTTCTGGAAGAGGCTGACTTCATGGACATCATTGATGCAAACCTGTGGCTCAACAGCACTGTCGCCGACGCAGAGGGCAACACCTATGCTGATTACGGCTACACCTATGCAAACTCCGGCTTGATCAACTTCTACACCCAGCCGAAGACCGCATACATCACCGATGCGGATATCACTACGGCTTATGCTTATGCCGGTGACAATATGCTGGATTACATCGACTACTACCCCGAGCACATCGCATTCTCTACCCCCGATACCGACGGTACCTATAACTATGCCGAAGCAATCTACATGGAGCCGTATCAGCTCCGTAACCTCGAGCACCTGATCATGACCGTTTCCGACAAGGAAACCGGCGAGGTCTACTATGTGGACGATACCGAGTACCTGCCCAAGTCTTACTATGATGGCGACTATGCTGCATGGATGGCAATGGGTGCGTTCTACTGGGACGGCAAGGATGCAGAGGGTAACTATGTTCCTTCCGGCACCGTTGCTACCATCACCTACGACGCAGTTCTGCCCTATGGCAGCACTGAGATCAAGGACGTTTGGAGCTTCGACGTAACCGTCGACTACACTGCTCCGACTCTCGACGAGATCGTTCTCGATGAGGAGACTATGACCCTCACCGTTACCGCTACCGACGAGAACTATCTGCAGGCAATCTACCTGGCAGACGAAGGCTACAACATTGTTGCTGCTGAGACCTTCTCCTCTGACGAGAAGGGCGCAAGCTTCACTGCGCAGTTCGATATCAGCGGAATGACCGCTGCATACGTCATCGCAATGGACTATGCAACCAACGAGTATGAAACCTACGAATACTTCTTCGAGACCGGCGCTGATGCAGTGATCAACCTCGTCAGCCCGTACGGCACTGAGACCATCGCTTGCAAGACCGGCGACACCTTCGAATTCCCGGCAGCTCCGGCAATTGAAAGCCACGAGTTCATGTTCTGGGCAGGCGAGAAGGTCGATCAGGCTTCTGAGGAAGAAGTTTGGTACGTTGCAGAGCCTTGGTTCTTCGAGGGCGATTCCATGCTCGTCATGGACACCGAGTACACTCTCTACTCTCTCTATGCACTCATTGAAGAAGTCGAGCTTGACAAGGCAAACTACTACATGGACTATGCTGACGATTACTCCGGTGATTGGGCAATCTGTGGCTGGAACATTGATGCGGACTACTACTGGGTTACTGAGGATCCCATGGCTCTGGATTGCAACGGCAACACTACCCAGGTTTCCGCTCTGGAAGATGCAGAGATGGGTACTGAGTACATCGAGTTCTACACCAATGCACAGGATATCCGCTACACCTTCGAGGCTGTCGGCGAGAATATCTACACCATCAAGAGCGCTTCCAACGGCAAGTATCTTGCTACCAACGATGCATTCGAGATCGTCTTCGTTGACGAGGTCACCGAGTATGCAAAGTGGTACGTTGTAGATGCAGGCACCGGTTACTCCGCTATTATGTACAATGAGGGTAACTACACTGCAGTTCTCGTCTATGACGATGAGGCTCAGCAGTTCGCCATCTATGATGACTCCATCCCCTACTACGGCGAGTACTATCCGAGCGAATGGTTCTCCACCATTCTCTATCGCTGCACCGATGTAGCTGAAGAAGTTGTATACTACACCTTCGGCAAGGTCGATCAGGCTGTCATCTACTACACCAACGACATCCACACCTACATCGACAACGACCTGTCCTACGACACCGTCGCAGCTCTGAAGTCTGAGACTGAAAAGTGCGCAGCAGACGTTCTGCTTGTTGACGCAGGCGACCACGCACAGGGCACCGCTTACGGCTCCATGGACAAGGGTCAGACCATCATTGATCTCATGAACGCAGCAGGCTATGACTATGCAACGCTGGGCAACCACGAGTTCGACTATGGCATGGACGGCGCAATGAGCTTCATTGATAAGGCAAACTTCGAATACCTCTCCTGCAACTTCTACCATGAGGCAGAAGGCGTTCGCGGCGAAAATGTTCTGAGCAGCTACAAGGTCATTGAGCTGGAGAACATGGACGGCATGAAGATCGCTTTGGTTGGTATCACCACCCCCGAATCCTTCACCAAGTCCACTCCCGCATACTTCCAGGACGAGAACGGCAACTACATCTACGGCATCTCCGGCGGCATTGACGGCGCAGACCTGTACGCAGACGTTCAGGCAGCCATCGACGCAGCCAAGGCAGAGGGCGCAGAGCTTGTCATTGCTCTGGGTCACCTGGGCGATGATCCCGCTTCCGATCCGTGGAACTCCGAAGACGTTATTCAGAACACCACCGGCTTGAATGCTTTCATCGACGGCCACTCTCACAGCACTGTGGAGAGCAAGGAAGTCGCTGATAAGGACGGCAACACTGTCATCCTCACTCAGACCGGCGAATACTTCAATGCAATCGGCAAGATGACCATCCAGAAGGACGGCACCATCGCTACCGAGCTCCTCACCTCTGCTGTTGAGTCCGACGAGACTGTCGCAGCTGCTGTTGAGGCGTGGAAGACCGAGGTTGACGGTCTGCTCGAAGAAGTCGTTGCTAAGAACGAAGTTGACTTCCGCATCAAGGACGACGAAGGCACCCGCCTGATCCGTTCTCAGGAAACCAACCTCGGCGACTTCACCGCTGACGCACTGTACTATCTGTTCGACAACATGGGCATGGACGTTGACGTTGCCATCATGAACGGCGGCGGCATCCGTGCAGACATGCCTGTTGGCGATATCTCCTACAAGACCACCAAGACCGTTCACACCTTCGGCAACGTCGCTTGCCTGCAGACCATCACCGGTCAGCAGCTGCTCGATGCTCTGGAATGGGGCGCAAGAAATGTCGGTGTCGGCGAAAACGGCGGCTTCCTGCAGGTTTCCGGCATCACTTACGAAATCCACAGCTACATTGAGTCCACCGTTCAGGCTGACGACAAGGGCGTATGGATCGGCGCACCGACCGGCGAATACCGTGTCAAGAACGTCATGGTCGCAGGCGAAGCTCTCGATCTCGAGGCAACCTACAACCTCGCAGGCTACAACTACACCCTGCGTGATCTGGGCGACGGCTTTGCAATGTTCGACGGCGCTGTCAATGTCCTTGACTACGTCATGGAAGACTACCTCGTACTTGCAAACTATGCTGCCTCCTTCCCCACAGACGGCGATCTGCCCACCATCAAGGCTGACAACTCCGTCCTCGGCGCAAACTACGGCGACATCAACGGCGAAGGCAGAATCGAGATCATCGCTGAAGAGCCGACCGAAGAGCCTTCTGAGGAACCGAGCGAAGAGCCCACCGAGCCTTCCGAAGAGCCCACTGTGCCTTCTGAAGAGCCCACTGTACCTTCCGAAGAACCCACCGAGCCTTCCGAAGAGCCCACTGTGCCTTCCGAGGAGCCCACTGAGCCTTCCGAGGAGCCCACTGAGCCTTCCGAGACTCCGTGCGAGCATCAGTTCGACAACGGCACTGTCACCACTGCAGCTACCTGTACTGCTGAGGGCGTTATGACCTACACCTGCACCTTGTGCGGCGAGACCTCGACCGAGAATATTGCTAAGCTGGCTTGCTCCTGCGGCAGCTTCAGCGATCTGAGTGCTTCTGAGTGGTATCATAATGCAGTCGACTTCATGGTCAACAGCGGCTACATGAACGGCGTTGGCGACAACAAGTTCGCTCCGGGCAATACCCTGACTCGTGCAATGGTCGTCACGGTTCTGTACCGTGCTGCAGGTTCTCCCGCAGTTAGCGCACCTTCCACCTTCACCGATGTTAAGGCTGGCGAGTGGTACTCCGATGCTATCGCATGGGCGCAGGCAAATGACGTTGTCAAGGGCATGAGCGCAACTACCTTCGAGCCGATGACTGCTGTTACCCGCGAGCAGATCGCAACCATCCTGTACCGCTATGCCGGCGCAGAGAAGGTCGATGCCGATATGACCGGCTTCGGCGATGCTGCTAAGATCAGCGCATGGGCAAGCGAAGCAATGAGCTGGGCTGTCAGCGAAGGAATCTTCAGCGGCGACCAGAATCGCAACCTGAACCCGACTGACAACGCAACTCGTGCTGAGTTCGCAACCATCATCTATCGTTACCTCCAGTGAGGAATCGATATAACGCATAACTTTGAGGGCGGCTTTTGCCGCCCTCTTCTTATTTGATAAGACCCACTCATACTGAATTTCGATTAAAATAAGATAGGGCTTGATACGTTCTGTTCGACAAATCGGAATTTGAAATACAATATGAATCAATCAAACGGGTGAAGCCGATCGGCTTCACCCGTTTGATTGATTAGGTTGCGATGTTGTTTTTCAGTGTTTTGCGTGATTGATTTGCTGTCGTTTTGCGTTATTTTGCCTCCATGTAGGCGGCGACGGAATCTCCGTAGGTGAGCATGGCGTTGACCATGTTCAGTTCGTCCTCCGCGACGTTGATCTTGGCTCTGACTTGGGCAACATAGCTTTCCACGCTCCAGGAGACGGTTTGGGAGATTGCGGTTTCGCCTTCGTAGAAGGTGGCATTGATGACATCACGCATTTCCTTTGCACCCACGTTCTCATAAATTGCGGAGAACATGATATTGCCCTTGTTGGTCGCTGCAATTTCCGCCAAAACCTTGCCCTCGCTGTCAGTGATGACACACTTGACCGCATTCGGGTCGGTTGCGGTGGTGTAGATGCAGGACAAATTCAACTGCACTCTGGAAGTCACCGTGATGTTGGTGTTCACGGCTGCGCCGGTGCCGGTGGAAGCTGCGTTGTTCACAGCCTCGGGAATTTCCGTGGTTGCGTAAGACAACTGTTCTTCGGTCAGGTCTGCGGTGACAAGATTTTCTGTGTTGTAACTAAGTCTGACCTGAGCAGCGGCGCCATATTTCAGCATGTCAACTGCCATGGTTTTCAGCTCGGGGATAGAAGCGTCTGCATCGATCTTTCCAACCAAGTAGCTCTTGATGGAATCGACAACGGTCGTACCGTAGTAAATGGTTCCGTCTTCGCCAACAGCATAAAGGGTCGTTGAGAAGTTGTCACCCATTTCCTTGGCGTTGATGCCCTTATAAGTCACCTGATACATCAGCGCTTCGCCGGTTGCAGGATTGACCTTTGACGTCATCTGCTCACGATCTTCTGTGATGCCGTAAATCGTGGTAATGGGATCGCCGCCTGCAACGTCCTTCTTAACTTCAAGGTAGAAGTCAGAGTAGGAGTTGACGTCTGCGCCCATGATGTTGTAGGTAACGGTCATTTCTGCACCGACAGAAATCGACATTGTGAATTTTAGGCTGTCCTTCGGCTCATACTTCGGTTCGGTGACTTCAATTGCACCGCAAACGCAAGTGCCATCAATGTAATTGTGATCTTCACTTACGTTATAGTCGCAGCTTTCGCAAGTGACAGTGTGATTCTCG